>CAZWGB010000051.1:0-9113 GCA_964633465.1 uncultured Woeseiaceae bacterium
GATCAAATTGTCGAAGAATGGCAAAAACGATTTAACAAACTATTTGGTATGAAAACATCTGGCTCAGGAAAGCAAAGAAAAAAACCACCTATTCTTCTAATAGGGACGATGATCCTTTTTATATGGGTGCTTTCAGGATTGTATCAAATTGATGATTCCGAACGTGGGGTTGTGCTTCGATTTGGGAACAATACACAAACCACAATGCCTGGTTTGCGATGGCACATTCCCTGGCCTATTGAATCGGTTGAAGTGGTTAACGTAAATGTAGTCAATCGATTTAAACAACAAACCACGATGTTGACTTCCGATGAAAATATTGTTGTTGTTGACTTGGTTGTTCAGTATCGGAAAACAAATCCAGTTGATTACCTTTTCAATGTAAGAGATGCAGATGAAACTCTCAGCGAAGTTAGTGAGAGTGCCATCCGTGAAGTTGCAGGCAAAAGCGATCTCGATTATTTATTGACCGAAGGTAGAACAGAAACGGCTATCCAAACCCAAGATTTGATTCAAAAAACACTGGATGATTATGGTACTGGTATAGTTGTGACAAAAGTAAATCTCCAGGATGCTAATTTTCCCTTACAGGTTGAAGACGCAGTCCAAGATGCAATCAAGGCAAGAGAAGATAAGGAAAGACTTGCTTTTGAAGCAGAAGCTTATGCCAATGATGTTGTCCCTAGAGCGCGGGGTGATGCCGCCAGAATGATACAAGAAGCGGAAGCTTATAAACAGCGAGTCATTGCAGACTCAGAAGGTGAGGCAGCACGATTTGAAAAATTATTGGTTGAATACCAAAAAGCCCCCCAAGTGACTCGGGAGCGACTCTATATAGAAGCAATTGAAACTGTTTACGGCAACTCCAACAAAGTTCTTTTAGACTCCGAGGCTAGCGGCAATCTAATGTATTTGCCCATAGATAAATTAATAGAGCATGGAAGAAGAGAAGAAGAGAAGACAAATTCTGGAGGAACACCCTTATCCCAGAGTAGTCAAAACCAAACAGGAAGGACATCAGAGTCTCCAAGACTTAGGGGGAGGATCAGAGAATGAAGAACATCTTGACTATCATTGTCGTCGGTCTAGCTGTGGTGCTACTCAACAGTATCTTCACGGTGGATGAGAGAGAACTAGCACTTAAGTTCAGGTTTGGTGAAGTGATACAAACGGGCTATGAGCCAGGGTTGCACTTTAAAGTTCCTTTTGTCAATAATGTAGAAAAGTATCCCAAGCGGATTCTTACCATCAACAATCCTCAAGAATTATTTTTGACATTAGAAAAGAAGAATTTGTATGTCGATTTCTTCATCAAATGGAAAATCAATGATGTACAACAGTATTATCGTGCAACAGGTGGTGATGAATTGGTGGCAGCACAGCGATTGTTGGAAACCGTTAAAGATGGTGTTCGTTCTGAATTTGCTAAACGAACGGTTATTGAAGTGGTTTCAGAAGAGAGGAGAGACATCATGGGTGATATGCTCGAACGTGCAGCTCAAAACGCAATAACTCTAGGTATTGAACTGATTGATGTTCGAGTTAAAAAAATTGAGCTCTCAGACGAGGTCAGTGAATCGGTATACAATCGGATGCGACAAGAAAGAGCAAGGTTCGCATCTGAATTGAGAGCAGAAGGTGCAGAAAATGCTGAAATCATCAGAGCCTCAGCTGATAGAGATGTGACTGTTATAGTGGCAAACGCATATAAAGATTCTGAGATCATCAAGGGTGAAGGTGACGCAAGACAGACCGAGATTTATGCCAGTGCGTTCGAACAAGATAGTGAATTTTATTCTTTTACCAGGAGCATAGAAGCCTATAAGAGATCAGTCGGAACCGGAAATGATATTCTGGTTTTAGATGCCAAGGGAGATTTCTTTAAGTATCTGAATCAGTCCACCGACTCTGAATAATCTATCAAAAGGACTGATATGGGCTTAACAGAGTTATTGATTGGTCTGGCCTTTCTCCTAATATTCGAAGGACTTCTACCTTTCATCTCCCCACAATTTTTCAAGAAAGCTGTATCACAACTGGAAGATCTGGGTGAAGGTACAGTCAGAGTAATGGGTTTTATTTTGTTAATATCAGGGGCACTAATCCTCTATCTTATCTAAAAAAAGGATAAATATTGTCAAACTCAATCATCGTAATTGGCGCTCAATGGGGTGATGAAGGTAAAGGCAAGATCATCGACCTTCTAACCAGACAGAGCAATGCTGTTGTTAGGTTTCAGGGAGGCCACAATGCCGGTCATACTTTAGTGATTGAAGGCGATGAAACAATTCTTCATCTCATACCCTCAGGTATTTTTAATGATGTTGATTGCATCATAGCCAATGGTGTGGTGTTGCATCTCCCAACTTTATTCGACGAAATAACTTTACTGCAAAAGAAGGGAGCGAACATAGATCATAAGTTACACATCAGTAAATTATGTCCATTAATTTTTCCGAGTCACATAGCTCTGGATAATGCCAAAGAAAAAGCGCTTGGATCCAAAGCAATTGGAACTACCGGTCGTGGAATAGGCCCTGCTTATGAAGATAAAGTAGCTAGAAGAGCTATTCATTTATCCGATATTTTTCATCCAGAACAATTTCTAGAGAAACTTCATGTTTTGATGGAATATCACAACTTCTTGTTGGTCAATTACTACAGTACAAAATCTTTGGATACTCAGGCTGTAGGTGATGAATGGTTGTCTTACGCTGACAAAGTGAAACCATACATTAAAGATACAACTGAATTTTTAAATGCAATCAATAATTCCGATACAAACATTCTATTTGAAGGGGCACAGGGAACAATGCTCGATATTGATCATGGAACATATCCATACGTTACCTCCTCAAATACAGTTGCAGGAGCAGCATCAGTTGGCACAGGACTTGGACCAAGAGATTTTAACCATGTTCTCGGCATCATAAAAGCATACACAACACGGGTGGGTTCGGGGCCTTTTCCTACGGAGATAAAAGACGAAAATGGCGAACACTTAAGTAGAGTTGGCGTTGAATTCGGTGCGACGACTGGTAGGCCAAGAAGGTGTGGATGGTTGGATGCAGTGGCAGTAAAGAAATCAATCATCAACAACAGTATTTCACATTTTTGTCTTACAAAATTAGATGTTCTAGATGGGCTCGAAAAAATATCCATTGCTGTTGAGTATGATTTTAACGGTGAAGTTCTTTCTTCATCCACTTCCATGTCCAGCAAGGAGTTACAAGAATGTAAACCCATCTATAGAGAATTTAAGGGTTGGAGCCAACCAACATCTGGTATTAGAGATTTTCAAGATTTACCCATAGAAGCTAGAGATTATGTTCATGCTATTGAATCTATCTTGGCTAAGAAAATTATCCTCATCTCCACAGGCCCTGATAGGGAAGACAACATAGTTATAGAAGACTTGTTTGTTTAATCCAAACAACTCTCTCTATTTTATAACATTTTGCAATATGCCGAGGAGAGGACTTGAACCTCCACGGGGTTTCCCCCACTGGCTTCTGAGGCCAGCGCGTCTACCAATTCCGCCACCTCGGCTAAAAAGATATAATCAATGATAAATGATTTATTCCCTCTACCAAAACCTATGAATGAAAAAGTATACATATATGGAATTAACGCTGTTTTTGATGTTCTCAAGCACAGGCCAGAGCAGCTTATTGAAGTTTGGCTAAAGGATGGTGTTTCCAATAAAAGATTCAATAAGTTGATTGACTTAATTCAGCAACATCAGATTTCACTGACCCGTGTATCTGGACAAAAGGTTGAGCAGATCTCAGGTACACCGAAGCATCAGGGGATTGTGGCAGCGGTAAAACAACTGGAACATCTAGACTCAAAGTCTGCATTAAACTTTATAAAAAAAATTAACACACCCTTGATTTTAATTTTAGATGGATTACAAGATCCAAGAAATGTTGGTGCTTGTTTGAGAACGGCCAATGCATCAGGTGTCGATTTAATAGTGGCTCCAAGGAGTAGAGCTGTCATAAATACACCGGTCGTAAGTAAGGTATCAGCAGGTGCCTCAGCATTAATACCAATTGCAGAAATTCCCAATTTGGTGCGATTTATGAAAGAGCTGAAACAATTGGGTATTTGGATATTTGGAACATCCAATCAAGCCGATCTAAATTATTGGGAAGTCGATTACACTTGTCCAATGGCAATTATTGTTGGCTCAGAAGGCAAAGGTATGAGAGCTCTTACAACTAAGCATTGCGATTATTTGGTTTCAATACCTATGATAGGTCAAATTGAGAGCCTAAATGTTTCAGTAGCTACTGGGATTCTCTTGTATGAAGTAATTCGCCAAAGATCTTCTAATTTAGTTTGAATAAACTGATGATTTGAAGTAGGATTCCGCTCACATTAAGAATAGTTTAGCTTGATATAATCCTTGCTGCACTTGATAGAAATAAAGGTAGCTTTAAACCATAAGGTGAATCATGAGACATTACGAAGTAGTACTTCTAGTACATCCCGATCAGAGTGATCAATTGTCTGATATGTTAAAACGCTATCAAGAATTGGTGACTAAAAATGGAGGCAGCGTCCATAGGGTTGAAGATATCGGGCGACTTCAATTGGCCTACACAATCAAAGATATGCATAAGGCTCATTACGTCCTTATGAATCTCGAATGTGACAGTAAAACCTTATCAGAAATTGAATCCTCATTTGAATTCAATGATTCCATTATGAGGCACTTGGTTGTCAGAATGGCAAATGCTGAAACGAGCCCATCCAAACTTTTCATATTGCATGGTAAAGATAAAGAGGGAAAACAAGTTGATAATAAAGTAAAGGATAAGGACGGTAAGACCGAGCAAGAGGAGGTGAAAGTAACTGAAGATAACGATAAAGATACCAATAAAGATTTGGATGTTAAATCTGAGACCGATTTGAGCGAGTCAGATATCCAGGCATCTGCAACGCAAAAAGAGGAAGATGATGATGAAAAGGTTTAAAAGCAATAAAAAATTTAAAAGAAAAAGAATTGTTAAACGCAATACTAATAAGTTCTGTCGATTTACAGCCGAAGGAATTGATCAGATTGACTATAAAGATATTGATACTTTGAAGAAATATATTACTGAAGCTGGAAAAATTATTCCAAGCAGGGTTACTGGGACAAAAAGCCATTATCAGAAGCAATTAGCGACAGCAATCAAGCGCGCTAGGTTTTTGGCATTACTGCCTTATACAGACAAACATTCTTAATACACAATTAATTTTTCTGGAAAATAAATGGAAGTAATTCTAAAAGAAACGATTACAAACCTTGGTGAAATAGGTGACGTAGTCACAGTTAAACCTGGTTATGGAAGAAATTATCTTATTCCAACTGGGAGAGCTGCTTATGCTACACCTGATAATTTGAGAATTTTAAGTCAAGAGAAAGAAGCACTTGAGCGCAAACAACAAGCAGAAAAAGAATTAATAGCAACTCGTTCCAAGGAATTTGAAAATTTAAGATTAACCATTGAAGCAAATGTCACAGAACAGGGCAATCTTTACGGTTCTATTGGTACCATCGACATCGTCAATAGCGCTAAGAATATAGGAAAAGAAATTGAAAGAAGCGAGGTTAATCTTCCAGATGGTCCCATCAAATCAATTGGAGAACACGAGGTTAAACTGATTTTTCACCCAGAAATTCAAGTGACAATTCTGGTAAATGTCGTAGGAGGCGAAGTCGCCATTAAAAATACTTTGGATTTAGAAGAAGAAATCGATAATATCGAGGAAGAAAATAAAAACGAAGAAATTATCGAAGAATCACAATAAATGGCCACGACTGCTCAATCACAACCACAAATAGAATCCCTAGGACAATTAACTTTACCACCTCATTCTACTGATGCTGAAGCAGCATTACTTGGTGGAATGATGCTTGATCCTGAAGGTCAGGCATACGACAAAATAGCAAGCATAGTCACTGAGCAAGATTTTTATCATCCAGATAACAAAGCAGTCTTTGTTGCCATACAAAAGCTTTCTGAAGATCGAAAAGTTACTGATCTTTTGACTGTTTCTGACTGGTTGGATAATTCTGGTACATTTAGCGTAGCTCCAGCAATACAGTACATCAGTGAATTGGTCGACAATACTGCAGGTACAGCAAATATTGCTGAGTACGCCAAGATTGTGAGAGACAAAGCACTACTCAGGGATTTAATTACGATCAGTAATCAGATTGCTCAAAGTGCTTATAAGCCTGAGAATAAATCACCCTCTGAGTTGGTAGATCAAGCAGAACAAAGAATATTTGAGATCGCAGAAAGAGGCACTAGAAATTCTTCTTATTTGGAATTAAACCAAACTGTTAATTACCTGATGGATGAATTAGACAAGAGAGCACAAAAAGGCGGAGGCCTTACTGGAATATCAAGCGGTTTTAGGAAATTAGATGAACTGACTACAGGGTTTCAAAAAGGTGAATTGATAATAATTGCAGGCCGTCCATCAATGGGGAAAACGGCCCTTGCTCTAAATATAGCAGAACATACGGCTCTTGCTGATAATAATCCTGTTGCTGTCTTTAGTTTAGAAATGAGTGCTGAGCAGCTTGCTTTCAGATTAATTTCGTCACTTGGCAGAGTCAACCAAACTTCACTAAAAACTGGGAAGCTAAGAGACAAAGATTGGGATCGAATAGATGGTGCAATATTGCAAATGAAAGATATGCCAATTTATATTGATGACACGCCATCTTTAACGCCTGTTGAATTAAGAGCTAGAGCTAGAAGAATACAAAGGGAAAAAGGCCTGTCATTAATCGTTATTGACTACCTCCAATTGATGCAAGTGCCAGGCAGTAAGGAAAACAGAGCCACAGAGATTTCAGAAATCTCCAGGAATCTGAAAGCATTGGCAAGAGAACTTAAGATTCCAATAATTGCTTTATCACAATTGAATAGAAGCGTTGAGCAAAGAGTGGATAAAATCCCTCAAGTTTCGGATCTTAGAGAGTCAGGAGCGATTGAGCAAGACGCAGATGTCATCGCTTTTATATACCGTGAAGAAGTTTATAATCCAGAGACTGATGAGAAGGGAACAGCATTAATCAATGTGGCAAAACAGAGAAATGGCCCCATTGGGAAATTTTATCTGACCTTCTTAGGCCAATACACTAAGTTTGAAAATTATATACAAGGGTATAAAGAATACTAATAATTTGAGTCATTAAATCGCTTTTAGCTTATATTCTGACTCAACTTCTTTAATTCTAAGTGTTTCAATTGCGTTTTCTTTTGTTTGAACAATATTGATTTTGTAATCTCCGAGTTCAATCTCAGTCCCATTATCAGGAATATAACCAAGCTTTTCTAGAATGGCTCCATTCATTGTTTTAGCCTCTTCAATTGGTATATTCCAGCTCATTATTCTGTTTAACGATCTGATGTTAGATGCTGCATTTACTATAAAGTAATCACCATCTTTCCGTGGTCGCATTTCTTTATTAAGTTTTTGAGTTTCTTCAAGATAATCTCCAACAATCTCTTCAAAAATATCTTCAATTGTTACCAAGCCTTGTATGTTTCCATACTCATCAACTGCAAAACCTAATTTTTCTTTTTTCTTCTTGAATTCAATTAATTGCTGGCTCAGTGTGGTTGTTTCTGGGATAAAATAAGGTTGTTCTATATGGTTTAAAACCATCTCGTTACTGTAAAGACTGATGTTTGTTTTTCTCAGAAAGTTTGATAAATCCAAAACTCCTTTTATGTTGTCCAGTGTTTCTTGGTAAACCGGTAAGTTTGAATAAAAACTCTGATGAATTATTTTTTGGTTAACAGCACTCGAATCACTTAGATTAACGCCTAGTATTTCATTGTGCGGAAGCATAATATCTTCTACTGTTATATTTCCAAGATCCAAGACACCCATCATAATTTTTTGTCTATCAAGGGATGTTTTTGTCATGCCATCATGAATGAGTGTTTTGAGTTCATCAATGGATAATTTTTCATCACTTTGATTAGGAACAGAGCCCAGGGCTTTGAGAATAATATTGGTAAAAACGTTAATGATTCCTAGAAAAGGGGCCATCATCTTAACAAGTGGATAATAGATTCGACTAGCTGGTAGCGCAATTTTTTCTGGGAATATAGCGGCAATAGTTTTTGGTGCAGATTCAGCAAACAGCAAAACCACAAGCGTTAATACTACTGTCCCAATAGCTACACCTGCTGGACCACCTATCTCCATAGATACTACGCCGACAATAGAAGCCGCAATAAACAAAACAAGGTTGTTACCAAACAGAATAAAAGCTATAAGTTTTTCTGGTTGTTTTAAAAGTTTTTCAGCTAATTGTGCTTCCTTATGTCCTTTTCTAGACAAGTGTCTAATGCGATATTTATTGATTCGCATCAAAGCAGTTTCAGTTGCAGCAAAGAAGGCCGAAAGGATTAGTAATATGGCCAGAAGTGTAAAAAGTGTCCCTAGCGGGATTTCATCGCTCAATTATGGCGACTCCTTTATTGTTAGAACAACTATATTTTGATAATAGAATCATCTACTGTCAAGAAAACGTTCTAGCTTAAGAGGTAAATTTGACGTACAATTCCGCGCCATAATCGATTTTATTTATTAATTTTTGACGAGAAATAAAGATGGTAAGAATTAGGTTATCAAGAGGCGGCTCAAAAAAACGTCCATTTTTTCATGTAGTGGCTACCAACAGTAGAAGTAGTCGCGATGGAAAATATATAGAAAGATTGGGGTTTTACAATCCTAATGCAACAGATAATGAAGAAGATATAAAAATTGATTCAGCAAGGATCAAGTATTGGGAGTCAGTAGGTGCACAAATGAGTGACAAGGTTCGGTATCTATTAAAACTTCTTGAATTGAGCAGAGAAGAAAGAGCAAGTCAAAAAAACGAGAAAATCAATAAGAAGAAAGCAATAAGGCAAGAAAAGAAAGCTGAAGAAACTCCGGCAGAGGAGCCTGCAGCTGAAACCAAAGACGAACCTGAGGCAGCTGAAGAAACTCCGGCAGAGGAGCCTGCAGCTGAAACCAAAGACGAACCTGAGGCAGCTGAAGAAACTCCGGCAGAGGAGCCTGCAGCTGAAACCAAAGACGAACCTGAG
>CAZWGB010000052.1:0-9084 GCA_964633465.1 uncultured Woeseiaceae bacterium
CCATTGGTTCTGAATTCGGTTCCATAGATAGTATTGAGCGAATCGAAGTTCTGAAAGGACCTCAAGGTGCTCACTTTGGACGTTCCACTTACACTGGAGCAATCAATGTGGTTACCAAAGATCCTGGCGATGAATTTTCAGGAAGACTCAATCTTGAAGCCGGAGAACATGGAACTCAAAGGGCATCTATTATATTGGATGGGCCTATGGGTGATACTCTTGGCTACCGTTTATCGTTCAGTACTTACGACACGGATGGCATGTACAACAATGCCAATGTCCCAGGCCAAAAACTTGGAGCCCAATCAACAGACGATATGGCTTTGACCTTGGTGTTTGAACCGTCATCTCGTTTGAAGGTAAAGGTACGTTATCACACTTGGGAAGACAGTGATGGTCCGGATGCGGCAACTGCTTATGATTACAGGAGCCCTCAAATTAATTGCAGCCCAGGTGGAACGGTAGAACGATGGGGCGCAGCCCACATGGTTCCTTGGGACTTTGGTGCAGATAATGTGCCAGTTACCACAGTCTGTGGCAAGGTACCGGTTCCAACCGCTGCCCAAATCGGCCAGGATACGGGATCTGCCAGAGCCTTACAATTGATGAGCATGAGACTTGATGAGCATTTGTATCCAATCTTGAATGGATTTAGAGACGTTCCTGATTTTGTACCGCCTAATCATTTTGGTATGGAAAGGGAAGCAGAAGAAATCAGTGCTGTGATTGATATTAATTTTGATAATGGCATGAATCTAAATATTGTTGCTTCTGAGCATGAAAATTCCTACGCTTCACACAACGACGTGGATCGAAGAGTTACTGAAGGACTCTACTTGCAAGGAATGGGTGGAGGATTGTTTGGATCATGGGGAGCAAACCATCCGGCTGACGCTTCCGATCTAAGAATGAATTCAATGGCGGACAGTGGTTTTGAAATTCGACTAAGTTCAAGCGATGACCAAAGGGTTCGATGGATGTTTGGCTACAGCGATACCGATATCGATTGGATGCAACAGAATATCGGGTCCATGATTGTCTATTATCCAAACGATGGACTTGATAACGCAGCCCGAGTTGCTGCTGGAGAAGTTCCCGTTTGCTACAACCCTTACTATCTATTTGGCGGAACCTTATCAGCCAGTAATGTCTGTGGAAACTACGGAGATGTTACTGCCAATAACAACGACGTCAAATGGGATGACATTAACACCTCAGCATTTTATGCTTCAATAGAAGCAGATATCACTGATAAGTTAACGTTAAGTCTGGATGTTCGTCGTCAGGAAGACGATGTAATATCAGGCGGCATGGGCGCTTGGGATACGAGTACTTCACCTAGAGGAGCTGGTGCTTTGGCGAACGTCGTGGGAGACGTCTTCAAGTCAACCTTGCCTCGCGTTATCTTTGACTACAAGCCTAATGACGACACTACACTCTATGCAAGTTACTCAGAAGGCAGTCTACCAGGATTATTCAACCCAGGTTTACTTGCTTTGAGTGCCTCGGAATTAGCAAGCCTCAAAGAAGAAACCGGTGGATCTGGTGTTAGAATTGATGAGGAAGAAGCTGAGAACCTTGAATTCGGTATTAAAAGGAATTTCCTAGATGGCCGAGGATTTATATCAGTGGCTTATTACCAGACGGATCTTTCCAATGTGCATACGCCACTTTTTGCAGTGAGCTACACTGGAGACGATGGTACCCAACAAGTCATTTCCGGCAATACCACCACACAAGCTGGTAATGCTGAATTGGACGGTATAGAAATTGACGGTAGAGTCTTGGTTAACGACAACTGGTCAGTGGGCTTCACCTATGCCATCAACAACAGTTCGATCGGAGGCGGTTTCCAGAGTGCTGATACCTTTGATCTGATGGGCGATCGGAATGCAGTTCAAGGCAATGAGTTTTCAAGATATCCAGTAAACAGTGGCAGCTTATCAGTGGATTACATCAGAGAACTATCTGCTGACCGAGATCTTTTTGCCAGAGCCGATTTCATTTACACAGGCAAGATGTATGCGTCCAACGCCATGCTTTCCCACACAGGGTCTGGGCAAAAAATGCACTTGCGTGTGGGTGTTGATACTGAAAGGTATCGGGTAGAGCTATATTGCACCAATTGCACCGATGACGATCAACTCAAGGGACTTCAGCATTTGTACGATCTTTCTGGAATCACCGGCGGGTTTGGTGATGGTTCAACGACTGCTACCGGTCCTCGAGTTCTAGCTGTTTCCTTGGCAGACAAAAGACAAATAGGCGTTAGAGCCTCACTCAAGTTCTAAACTGAACAGGTTATACCCCTCATAACCAACTAGCGGACTGGTAAGAAATTATCAGTCCGCTTTGTGTTTTGGCTACTCACAAACTAATTTATTCCAAGAACAAAAACACCTAGCACTTGTGTATCAAAGCTGGCAGTGCCTTGATTTAAATCAACTGAAATTCCTGCACCTCCAGGGACAGAAAACACAGGATCAAATTTTTGGGAAAGATCATTAAAAATATAAGCTTGAATTTTACTAGCATCACTGATTTTAGACTTGTCAAGTGGAATGGTAATAGTGGCAGGCGCATTAAATAATGTTCGATAAGGTCCAAAATAGACTGAATCAGATACTGCGTTAATTAATTTTGGCATCTCTGTATCAGGATTACTTTTTTTCTGTGTTCCGATCATTCCATTGAAATCAAACCAGGCACTTATTAAATGATTGTCATAGGTTAAGAATTCATTAAAAGGCCTTATAGCCGTCTTTTCAGTATTGGGGTCTCTAGAATTTTGATGTCTATAACTTCTTTGATAGCTATAAGATTCAGGTTTGTTAGGGTGAGCATCCGGTCGCACAAACAATTTTGCTCCTTTTAACTTTCCATTTTTGACCTCAATGAAACCACCATTCAGATAAGAAACCGGACCAGTGGCTAGAATTTCAATATCTAAATTAGGGAGTACACCAAATTGTTCTATGCCCCCTCTAATTCTTTGGGCATAACCAATGTTGAATTCTTCTCTTACCTCATCAAAAGTTTCCATCAGAGTAATTCTTGAGAAGCCATTGGGGCATTCAAGCCCCTGATCTAATAATTGTTCCAGAGATCCATCACTGCGATATCTTTCACACCAAGAAATATCAAAAATGCCTTGATTCATTTCTTCAATCGTATTTAGAGGTAAATTGTTTAGCTCCCTTATTTTTAATGAAGTATCTTGACCGTTGTAATACCAATGTGATGGCACAATAATAATTTTCTTTCTTCGTTCAATTTTTATCGCTTGTTCTAATTGATCACGAATGGTCAGAAAGCGAAGTTCATCTTCAGGATGACCAAAAATTTGACTGGGGAATCTGGAGTAGCCATATAGGCTTTTGGTTCTACTATCATTGCTGCCAAAGCCATCCGATCGATTGAAGTTAATTTTCCAGCGTCCTCCATGTGCCACATCATAATGGGTCTCAACATATCGTTTGAAACTCAAATAATTATTAAATGCATTTTCATGGTAGACCTCTTTAATCCAAGGATGTGGCGCACCCAGAGGGCCTTGCGGATCTCTGCCTGGCCAAGGCAACCCATAAGTTGCATAAATTAGAGAGATTTCCTCATTGTCAGAATATTGTTCTAAATATCGTTTCATATTATGAATCAGCATTAGGTTGTATTCAGGAGTTCTCCCCACTTGTCTGATTTGCCTAAGATCAACACGATCTGATAATCCAGATTTGCACAACTTATAGAAAACCTTATTGTGAGTCATAAAATGGTTGGCATAAAAATTGTGATCAGTTGTTTCACGGGCGAGAAGCATATTCCTAAAGCCTCCCCATCTAGCCATTGCCCAGGCAACATCATCATGCCTCGCAGAATAGCCTGCATTTTTCTCGTACATCCCGAATCTGATTGTGACCTGATTTCCAAAGTAGTTTTTCATGAAATCAGTAAGATAGAGTTCCATAAAATCAGTCATTGGATGCATGCCCGTCGATTCTTTTTCTGCGCCCAGTAACTTATTAATTCGTCTATAAAAGACGACATCTTGTTCTCTAACATCCTGGATCCCATTGGGGGCAAAGATTTTATAGTAATCGGGCAAAGGATCGGTTCCATCTCTGGGGTCGACAGTTAAAATATTCCTTCTCCCATAACCATCCCCAGAGCCTGTGACTTTTATTCTTTCATATTTTTCAGCTTCTTCTCCAGATAATGTAACTGATTCATCAAGAATATTGATATAGATATCGTGAGTGGGATCAAAACGATACATACCAAAGCTGTCGTAATATTCTTCAAAGCCCTCAGTTAGGAAAGAACTGACATGAGGATAACTACCCATTGATGAACGATACGGGTAATCGCCTACGAAATTTTCTGTACATTTCTCATTTGCACTAGATGTTTGGATTCCAATACGACTTCTTTGAGCAATGCCCTGATAGTAACTATCAGAGAAACCTTCCGGCTGTCCCCAATCAGTGATTACAACTGCAATTTTTTGATTGTTGACGGCATGAAAAACTAGGATTGCTCCAACCCAACAAGTGAAAAGAACTAAAAGATATTTTAAGATTTTCATGGATTTTGCAATATACCATAAATTATTTGTTTTGAGTTTTCATACAAATCTGTATCCTATTGGTTCTTTATTAACTAAAATTTTGAGTCCAGTAATAACGATCTGGAGAAGGCAAACAAGAATGGGACAATCTTTCCAAACCTTAAATTTTCTCCCCAATGGTAAATTTAGAATTGATTTGGTTGAAGGCGTTACTAAAACCAATTTCTTTTCAATTTGCTATGGCGCTCTAACCACGATTGGATTATTAACTTTTATCTCCTATGCCACTACTTATGTGCTTATTGAAAATCTTGAGTATCAACGAGAATCAATAGGGACAATTGTTGGAGATCTTCAGGTGGTTGCGGAAATAGCATTATTGATGGTGTTTCTTCCGGTTGGACTGATAGCCGATAAGATTGGTAGGCGGCAAGTCTATTCTTTTGGCATGGTTACAATGGGCCTATCTTATTTTCTCTACCCGCTGGCAACAGGGGTGGGTGAATTAACTATCTATAGAATCATCTATGCCATTGGTATGGGTGCTGCCACAGGGATGCTAGGAACGGTGACTGCTGATTATCCGCAAAATCGAACGCGAGGTAAGATGATAGCTGTCACAGGTATACTCAACGCAACAGGTGTCATCATTGTTTCTCTGGTTTTTGCTCGTTTGCCAGAAAATTTTGCACAAATGGGTTACGATCAGATTACAGCTGGGAGATATGCAATGTGGGTTGTTGCAGGGATGTGTCTCACTACTGCCGTAGTTGTTGCCTTCGGACTACAAAAAGGAACCCCCACTGAAGAACAGAAAAGAATCCCTTATTTAACACAGGTCAAATCTGGCTTTCAGGAAAGCAAGAATCCAAGGATATTGTTAGCCTATGCCGCTGCCTTTGTTGCAAGAAGTGATTTGGTCATTCTTGGGACTTTTTTGGTGTTGTGGGGAGTTGCAGTTGGAACTGATATGGGCATGACAACCTCTGAAGCCACGAAGGCGGCAAGACTAATATTTGTCACATCTTCCACATCTGCCCTTATTGCTTCGCCAATTATTGGTTATTTAATTGATAAAGTTGATCGCATCATTGCTGTAAGTTTTTGCATGACCATAGCCGCGGCAGGTTATTTATCAATGTTCTTTGTGGGTAATGTGCTTGATCCAGTTTATAGGCCGCTCTTTATGTTGCTCGGCGTTGGCCAACAGTGCGCTTTTTTTGCTGCAACTACCTTGTTGGGTCAAGAAGCTCCTCCAATGAAACGTGGAGCTATTGTTGCTGTGTTCAATCTTGCCGGTGCTCTCGGGATCTTAATTTCCACTGGGATTGGAGGTAGAATCTTTGATGCCATTGATCCTTCTGCGCCATTTATCTTCATTGGTGTTTGTAATATTTTTGTTGGTTTGTTTGCTATCTATGTTAATAAGGTGGCACCCACCAGCAGCCAAACACAAGAACAATAAAAAACAAAGATTATGGCAAATTATTTAAAGGATCTTCCTGACGGTTTTAATCCAGGGCCGTTGGACTTGGATAAACCACTCGATAATCAGATTGCTTTGTTAAAATTGCAGGCTGATTTTTCAGGGGCTGATGTCCAAGGTGGGTTTGGTGGTCAGGCATGGGCGTGGCTGCCTGGTAAAGAAAATATCCTATTGTTCAACACCTACGGTATTGGTTGCAGTCGACTGGAATATGACAGAGATTCACATTCTTGGCACTTTTCGCATCGGGAAGCCTTATTTTACCTTGATCCTGTTACTAATGAGGTCTTGAAAACCTGGAAAAATCCAATGACTGGTAAGACCGTGGAAGTCATTCCTATATTGAATGACCCGGTCAATAGAATCTACCCGATCGAGGGTGGTCGTTTTGCCCCACCTTATCCCTATGTAGTCAATGGGGATAATTTGGTGTTCCAGGTTGACGTCTTACGAGCAGAGCAGAATTCAATGTCGAGGGCTGAATACCCATTGCACTCTCAGCAAGATGTTTACCAATCAGGTGAGTTGTGGGCAATACGTGGCAGTTTGTCTGAAATCAATGATCCGGAAATAACCAGTGCTTCTTGCCATACCGCTTGGGGAAGGTTGGCAATGTGGCTGCCTTTTATGGAAATGGGCGACACTCCTGGTTTTATGATTTACCACAGCCAATCCTTTAAACTAGCCAATGGTTGGCAAGATTTGCCTAAACATATTTATTCGTATGTTGAGCAGAACCATCCTGTTTATTTTAAAGCCCCAGAAAAATTTCTTGGTATGGCTGTAAATGATAATTCTTGGACCTATTCTAAAAAGATTATTGACAAGCGTCGCAAAGAGGCAGGCCTAGGTCCTGAAGACAGTGTTTTTGAGATTGATTAGATATTATTTGCTAGGATAAAACCAATCCGGACCCACACAGGGTGTCTTAATTCTAACCTGGAAGACCTCGTTGGTTTTTGGAAATTCTTCATTGATAGCAACACCGGCAAGGTCCGTGCGCGAGACAGGTGTGCAATTAATCCCATCACCATCTAGATCAACCCATGCGTAAACCAGCAAACCTCGATTACCTTTGGCATCGTAATCAAAAGTGTGTTGAAACGTTAATTGGTCCGATGTAAATGATTCAATTTCATAAAGTGGATGTTCTTGAAAACCGATACCTGAAATTGCATGAAATATGGTCAGATTAATTGGCTGATTCGTTTCAATGGTTTCAGCAAGTGAAATCTCACCAGAGATAGTAATCTTTTCGGTTGAGACTTCGTTATCGCTGCAAGACACAATAAAGAGTGAAATTATAAAAATTATCAATAACTTATGATTTTTTACTTGGCTGGTATTTAGGGGTTTATTGATAAACATATTCTTCTTAAATTTAATGGTTAATATAGCTGAAATTAAAGCATGTTGTAAGGCTGATATGGAGTTTAAAACAAGGTATATTAGTTTGTCTATTACTAAAAATGGAATGATTGAGAAGGTAAGACAGATATGAGCTTAAAACTAAGTCTTCTCCAAAGACCAATTTTGTTAAAACTATTTTTTATCTCTCTAGGGGCCATTTTTATTACGTCCTGTGAGCGCACAGACAGCCAATATGCTTTTCAGCCAGGTAACTTTGAAGTCAAGATCAATCAACTGTTTCTAGATTTTCAAAAATTAGATAAAAAACTGCCCATTAGAATTGCCTATCCAGATGCTGAGGGAATATTCCCTGTTGTTGTTTTTTCTCACGGCAACGGTTCCAAGGGAGATATGTATAAAGGCTTCACCGATTTTTGGGCGTCTCATGGTTATGTAGTTATTCAGCCCACACATATGGACTCGAGGTCGTTGGGGTTTGAGACCAAGTGGAATAATCTTCGAGAAATGTATTCACAAATGCTCTACGTTACTGACAGCAGAAGGCAAGACATGAGCTTTATCCTTGACTCACTTGATTTGATTCAAGAAATGGTTCCTGATTTGAAGGGAAAATTGGATACTTCCAAACTCGTGGCAGCAGGACATTCTATGGGAGCTGCTACAGCAATGTTGGTTTCTGGCATGAAATTGGTAAATCCAATGGACGGTTATGAAGAGAGTTCCGATGAAAACCGTTTCAAAGCATTGCTGATGATTAGTGATCCTGGAACCATGTCGTTGATGCCAAAAGAGCCTTGGCTAGGGGTAACAATACCAACTTTTGTTTCAACCGGTTCAAACGATTTCAGCGAAGTAGGTTCAGCTCGGGTTAAGTCTCCTTTTAAGTACGAAGTCCCAGAAGGATTAACTCTGTCCTCAGCACCTCATCATTATGTGTTTATCGAAGGTGCAGATCACTATTTAGGTGGATTGATTGGCCGGAAAGATGTACCGGGCCCTTTTCAATACGAAGCACTAAAAATTGCTGCCGCTACCAGTACAACTTTTCTGGAAGCCTACGTAGGCAATAATTCAGATGCAAAGTTTGCAATGCTATTTGGCAATCTGGAATCTATAACTTCTGGAAGTGCTACTTTGATAACAAAATAATTCAGCTCCCACTCAATACTCTATTCTGTGTGATCTCAAGGTTTAGCTTGTGTGGGCTGTTGGGCAAACAGTCGCTTGGGCTTCGCGCCCACAATATGTGCTGGCGCTTCATGAATAGGATGAATGGTCGCAGTTACTTTTCCGGTACCTGAACGAACCTCACGGATACCTTGGTATTCATCTGAAAACCAAAAGCCACGCGCTGCTTCCGCACAGGGAAACTTGGCGCCCATGACGCCTTGGTTTTCTGGCCACTCTCCTTCAAATGCTTCTGTTTGCACGTTAAACAGGTAGTATCCTTGCTGGTCCCGATAGGTGTTTAATTTACGGAGTTCCTTCCCATATGCTGCCAAGGGTTCTTCGTTTTCGACTTGAACAATCACAAGCATGATAACCGGTTTATCGCAGACAACATCCAACTGTTCAGGTTCGGCAAAAGCATGGGTGGTATTAAACAAAGCCAGTAAGACAAAAAAACCAAAACGTATATCAACCATTGAACTTCTCACTCCAA
>CAZWGB010000053.1:0-8812 GCA_964633465.1 uncultured Woeseiaceae bacterium
TTTTCTAGTTCAACTCTAAAAATTGTATTTGGCAGAGTTTCTTTAACCACACCTTGCATTTGTATTGCTTCCTCTTTTGCCATGCAAAATTCTCCTAATAAAAATTTTAGTTTAAATCATATTGCTACAGTTCATCCAGATACTTTTCAGCATCTAATGCAGCCATGCACCCACTCCCTGCTGAAGTTATCGCTTGCCTGTAGATTGGATCAGACACATCACCAGCAGCAAATACTCCTTCAATGTTAGTTTGTGTACTAAATTTTGGGTGTTCATTATCATAAACAATGTAATTGGAATCATCTAAAGAGATTTGATTTTTAAAAATATCAGTATTTGGATCATGGCCAATTGCTATAAAAAGTCCTGAAATATCTAGAACTTGTTTTTTATTTTCCTCAATCGTGTTTTTTAGTCTTATCTGTGTAACTTCATCGTCGTTTCCCATGACTTCTTCTAATACATGGTCCCAAATAATTGCAATATTGCCATTTTCAGTCTTTTCAAATAACCTCATCTGAAGCATTTTTTCTGCTCTGAGAGCGTCTCTTCTATGAATCAAGTTAACCGACTTGGCAATGTTTGATAAATACAATGCTTCCTCAACAGCAACATTCCCACCACCTATAACAGCAACATCTTGATCTTTATAGAAAAACCCATCGCAAGTAGCACAAGCAGAAACACCTTTTCCTTTGTATCTTTCTTCACTTTCTAGCCCAAGGTATCGAGCAGTTGAACCTGTTGCAATAATCAAGGCATCAGCAGTATAGGTAACATTGTCTCCAAATAGCTGAAAAGGTTTTTTTGACAAATCAGATTTATCTATCTGATCGTAAATGATTTCAGTATTAAATCGTTGAGCGTGATTCAACATTCTTTCCATTAGTACAGGCCCTAACAAACCTTCAGTTTCCCCAGGCCAATTGTCAACATCCGTCGTGGTCATCATTTGGCCACCCGGTTCCGCCCCAGTGATTAAAACAGGGTTTAAATTTGCTCTTGCTGCATAAACTGCTGCTGAATAACCAGCTGGACCTGCACCCAAGATCAATAACCTACAATGTTTGGTTCTTTCCATAAATTAATGCGATGTGTTAGATTTTCTATAAACAATTATAATATTGCAAATGAGAGTCATTGATGAGTATATAATTTGAAACATCAATTATTCTTTTTTTTAAATAATCTTTAGTTCAAGGAAAAAGTTATTTCTAATATCAACATCAAAAAGCCGTTTAATAAAGGTTCCATTCTACGAGAATCTGCTGTTATTGCTCTATTTTCTTTTGCATTAATTATACTCATTGCATTGATTACTTATGATGTATCAGACCCAGGGTATAAAAATATAAAAAGCGTAAGTGAAGTAAACAACTATCTGGGTATAGTGGGGGCATTATTCTCCAGTTTTGTTATCTATCTTTTTGGATTAGCAAGTTATTTCTTTCCATTACTTTTCTTTGTGTATGGGCTCAATTTAATAGACAGAAAAGAAAATCCTAGATCTGATGTTCAGTCTGTTGTAATCAAATTTATAGCTTTCTTATTTGTTTTACTCTCAACATGTTGTCTATCAAGTATGCACATTTCAGTATCATGGGTACCCCTTGACTCAGGTGCAGGTGGGATAATTGGCCTAGAAATTTATCAGTTGTTATACCAAGGGTTAGGGGAGATTGGTGCTACTCTCCTTTCATCAGCTATCTGGATAATTTTTTTGCCGATTTTTATTGGCTTTTCATGGGTCAAGCTCATTCATATAAGCAGTAAGTCTGTTATCACTTGCGTTACTATTCTTAGCCAATTTTTTGTCAGGTTTTTTACTTCATTAAAAAAGTTTATTGATGCATTTGGAGAGAAAAACACAACCAAAGAGAAAAAAGGCACAAAAGAGACTAAAACAGAGGCAGTTGAAAAAGTTGTTAAGAGTGATTCAAAACCTGACAAAAAAGTGAAGGAAATTGAAGAAGGAAAAAAAGCAATCAAAGAGAGACAAACAAAACTTTTCCAATCTAGATCTGATGATGAATTACCTGATTTGAATCTATTGGATAAAGCTTCTGATGAAAAAATAGGAAATTCCCAAGAGTCCATGGAGGCGATGTCAAGGCTACTGGAAATTAAATTGAAAGATTTTGGAATTATTGCAAATGTTGAGGAAGTTTTGCCTGGACCTATTGTTACCAGGTTTGAAATCAATCCTGCTCCAGGTGTCAAAGTAAGCCAAATCAGCAATTTATCCAAAGATCTTGCTCGATCATTATCAGTTTCAAGTGTTCGGATTGTTGAAATCATTGAAGGTAAATCAGTTATAGGAATTGAGATACCAAATGAGAAGAGGGAATTAGTTGTATTGGGTGAGATTTTGAGATCGAAAATGTTTGAAGATATGAAATCACCTCTTACCATTGCACTTGGTAAGGATATTGCAGGAAATCCTGTATGCACAGATCTAGCAGAAATGCCTCATCTGTTAATCGCAGGAACGACTGGTTCAGGAAAATCAGTGGGGATTAATGCAATGGTTTTAAGCCTTCTCTATAAATCAACACCCAAAGATATAAGATTAATCATGATCGATCCAAAAATGCTTGAATTATCTGTCTACGGAGGTATTCCGCATTTGCTTTGTCCTGTGGTTACAGATATGAAGGCAGCCGCCAATGCACTCCGCTGGTGTGTTGTTGAAATGGATAGACGGTATAAATTGATGGCAAGTTTTAAGGTAAGAAATTTAAATGGTTTAAATAATAAAATCTCAGAATCAATTGCAGCAGGTAACCCTGTATCAGATCCATTATTTGATCTTGAGTCAAAAATACAATCTGGAGAGAACTCAGTGGCTCCTGATTTGGAGCCTTTACCAAAGATTGTAGTAGTCATTGATGAATTGGCAGATATGATGTTAACAGTTGGTCGGAAAGTAGAACATCTCATCACAAGATTAGCAGCCAAAGCAAGAGCATCAGGAATTTATATGATAATTGCAACTCAAAGACCTTCTGTCGATGTAATTACTGGTCTGATCAAAGCTAACATTCCTTGTAGGATTGCTTATCAGGTATCCGCTAAAGTTGATTCTAGAACCATTTTAGATCAAATGGGGGCAGAAAGTTTACTCGGTAATGGAGATATGTTGTTTATTCAACCAGGAACCTCCATGCCAATCAGGATCCATGGAGCTTTTGTTTCAGATGAAGAAGTCAGGAGAGTTTCAGAAAATTTACAATCTAGTTCGGAACCAGTTTTTTTAGATGAGGTTACATCTGGAAAAATTGAGAACATTCCAGGGATTGATTCTAAAGGAGTTACAAATGGCTCAGAAGATAGTGAATCAGATCCCTTATATGATGAGGCTGTTAAGTTGGTTACTGAGTCTAGAAATGCATCGATCTCATCTGTTCAAAGAAGACTTAGAATAGGTTATAACAGAGCAGCAAGACTTGTAGAGCAAATGGAAGATGTGGGTATTGTTGGTCCCCTTGAAACGAATGGTAAAAGGGAAGTTTTAGCACCTCCACCACCAGAAGATTAAGTTAAAAAAATGCCAAAACTAAAGAACTGTGGCTCCATCGTTATAATGTTCATTAGTTTATTAGCTTTTGATCCCATACATTCCTCTGAAGAGACTAGATTTAACATTAATAACTATTTGAATGAGATCCAGTCAATCCAAGCCAACTTTAAACAAACAATTTTCAGTTCTGGAAACGAAGTGATTGATTATAGTGAGGGCTCATTTCTTCTTAAAAAACCAGGTAAAATAATCTGGAAATTTACAGCCCCTAGCATAAAGAAAATAGTCGTTCATGACCAAAAAATTACAACTTACGATGCCGATTTGAATCAAGTTCTAATAGTTCCATTTTCAGATCGATATCAATCATCACTCGCCAATATTTTGCTTAAAAATGATAGCTTAATGAGTTATTACCAGATCAGTTCAGAAACAGAAAAAGACAATATCTATTCGGTTGTTCTGGTTCAGAAGGGGAGTAATAATCTTTTTAAAAGAGTGAAAATTAGTGTCGTTAAAATGCATTTAACCAAAATAAAATTATGGGATGCCAGCGGTCAATCTATTGATATTAGTTTTGATGATATTGTTCTAAATGCCTCGTTATCTGATGCCTCTTTTAAATTTTCTATTCCTAAGGGTGCTGATGTTTTTGATCAAACATAATGAGTCTTTCAAAATCAAAATCTAAAGTTAATCAAATCACGCAGAGCTTAAGAAATTTAGCGATGCGTCATAATCTTTATTTTCAAGTAACTGGGTCTGTTTTAATTTTGGGGTTTTTAACTTATCTGCATTTTATGCAGCCACCTTCAATAGATATAGAACTAACTTTATTTGACAAGTTGTTACACTTTTTAATGTTCTTCTTTACCATGATGTGGTTTATGTATATTACAAAAAAATGGCTAGCCTCAGCATTTTTATTGATTATATTAGGTTTGATACTTGAATGGATTCAGATGAATTTCATCTTAAACCGTTCTTTTGACTGGTTAGACTGGATTGCTGATGGGGCTGGTATATTAATTTGTTTTCTTTTGCTCCCTGTTCTAATAGATAAATATTTTGATAGTTCTGTCTAATTTTCAGATAATTTTATAGACTTTCCATATACATATGTTAGATCCAAAAAGAATAAGATCCGATAAGAATTACATCACCAAAAACTTTTCTCGTCGTGGTGTAAAAGTTGATCTGGATGAAGTGATAGAACTGGATGCTCAACGACGGCAACTTCAATCTGAGCTGGATAATTTGCGTGCTGAAAAAAACAGAGCCTCTAAAGAAATTGGTTTAGCAAAATCAGAGACTGACGCTATCTCAGAGTCAAAAGCAAGAATTCGTGAGTTGAATCAGGATTTAAAAAATGCAGAGAAAGAATTAAACAAACTATCTAATCAACTCAGTATATTTTATTTAAGTTTTCCAAATTTACTTCATGATTCAGTACCAGAAGGGGATGAGGAATCAATGAATCAAGAAATCCGAGTCTGGGGAGAGCCTAGGGTATTTGATTTTAAAGTTAAGGATCATGTACAGCTGGGACAAGATCTAGAATTGTTGGATTTTGAGACAGCTGCAAAAATATCTGGATCACGTTTCGCGGTTTTTAAAAACGATTTTGCCAGACTTCACAGGGCCTTGATTCAATTCATGATTGATGTCCATACACAAGAAAATAATTACACCGAGTATTATGTGCCCAGTCTAGTAAAAAGTAGCTCTCTTGAAGGAACAGGTAACTTGCCTAAGTTTAAAGACGATCTTTTTAAGATAGATGGCAATGATGATTTCTATTTAATACCCACCGCTGAGGTTCCATTAACAAACCTAGTTAGGGACACGATTCTACAAACTGACGAATTACCTAAAAAATTTATTGCCCATACACCCTGCTATCGATCTGAGGCTGGTTCTTACGGTAAGGATACCAGGGGTATGATTCGACAACACCAGTTTGAAAAAGTCGAATTGGTTCACATTGTTAAACCCGAAGAGTCTTACGATGCTTTGGAAGAATTAACTCAGAATGCAGAATCTATTTTGATTAAATTGGGTCTTCCTTATAGAGTAGTTTTGCTCTGCTCTGGAGACAGTAGTTTTGCAGCTGCAAAAACCTATGATATTGAGGTCTGGTTACCATCACAAGACCGTTACAGAGAAATATCTTCTTGCAGTAATTGTGAATCATTTCAGGCAAGAAGAATGAAGGCTAGATGGAAAAATGAGCAAACAGGTCAAAATGAGTTTGTCCATACTCTCAATGGATCTGGGTTGGCAGTTGGTAGGACTTTGATCGCCATTGTTGAAAACTATCAGCAAAAAGATGGAACAATTACGATACCTGAAGTAATGCGGCCCTATATGAGGAACCAGGAAGTAATAGGATAACTTTATTTAGACTTTTCTTTCGACTCGGGTGACCAATCCTTTATATGTATATCTCTTTGAGGAAAGGGAATAATGATCTTGTTCTTTTGAAATTCTTCGTCAATTTTAAAATTGAGTTCACTAACAACATCGTATCGTTTTTTGATATCAAAAATTCGAACTCTTAGCTCAAATTCAAGAGCACTGTCTCCAAACCCCATGAACAATGCCTTTGGTTCTGAGACTCTGCCATCAGTTATAACATTCTTATTTTTGTGACTTACACTTTCGAGAATTTGCTTCACTTTGTTAATGTCACTGCCATAGGCAACACCAACTCTAATTCTGAGTCTTCCATAGGGATTATGTAGCACCCAGTTAGTTACACGTCCAGAAATCAATTCTGAGTTTGGAACCAACATATCTTGATTGTCCAAAGTTTCGATTTCTGTAGCACGTATACTAATTTTTTTAACAAAGCCTTCAACATCACCAACGGTTACAAAATCTCCAGCTTTGATGGGCCGTTCAAATAGGAGGATAATCCCTGAAACAAAGTTATTTGCTATCGATTGTAATCCAAATCCAATTCCTACAGAGAGCGCGCCAGCGACTACGGCTAAACCAGTTACATTAATTCCCGCTATAGATAAACCAACCAGTAGAGAAATCGTAAAACCCGTGTAACCCACTATTGTCACCAAAGCATCTCTGGCCCCTCTATCGCTAGAAATTATCTGTCTCAACCATCGTTTGTCAATCCATCTTTTGATCCACCCTGTAATTGCAAGCAACACTGTGAAAGCTATGACACCTCCGATAATATTACTTGGGACAATGCGTATTCCGCCTATAGGTATCCCATCCCTTGCGTACGAAGACAAAGTGCCTAAAACAGTTCCTGTTGGGTCCCAAATATTGAATATGATTACTAGGAAGCCAACCCAAAATAGAGCATCAAAAAACAACTGATAAATTCCAAGTTTGGACTTACCTTGGTCTCTGGCGATGTTTAAAAAATTCCTTATTTGAATTCCAATCATATTGGTTGAGGCGTTGATCCAATTCCTAGTTTTAACGCTAAGAGTAAGAAGAGACCACAAGGCATAACTTGCAAGAAGAGTGATCATAAAACCACTCAAAATAAAACTTGCTAGATTATGAAAACCTGATAGCTCAGCTAGGAAACTGATAGCTAATGCAGAGTAACCTAACAAACTTAAAATTCTATATTGACCATCAATCAATAATGATGCTGAAAAAGTTTTGAGTACTAGGATGAGAGCTACTATTAATGCGCCAACTATCCCGATTCTCATGAGTGACTGCTCAGCTGCTGCAGCACTGCTTACATTGCTTGATAGCCAATCAGGGCCGAAAACAATGTAGCTAATAATAAGAATCAAAGTGAAAAACCTCATCCTTTGTCTAAGGGATCGAGAATCATCGTCACTGAAACCATCTTTAATACCTACAGGTGAGAGTGATCCGGTAGCAAAGTTGATGAAAACGTAGAATAAAGATGCAATAAAAGGACTCAAAGCTAATCTCACAATCAGTGATTCGGAGACCCCCACAGATATTGCAAGACTGATGGCTATAGAAACACCCAAAGATGCAACAATTAAAGGAGCTTGAACTCGTCCAAAGGGTTTAAAAACTTTGCGAAGATCTAGAATTAACTGGCGATCAAACTGTTTAAAAAACTCAGTATATTGAATTTTTTTAATCTGACCACCTAACAAAAAACCGAACCCAGATCCCAGAATTAAAAGTAAAGCCAACACCAATAAGGTTTCCTGATTAATTCTTTTAACGGCTTCATCATCAAATAACAAACTAGGCAACAAAGTGATTTGTTCAGGTATTGTTGCGATTGCTTGAATAATATTAATTTCTTTTTTGCTTAAAAATTCGGTGGTGAATTCATTGAGTAATTTGTTACTGACATCGATTATTCGTGTTGATCTGACAACTGATAGGTAGCAATTTTTAAGTGTAGCATCAACTTGACCTCGGAGATTTCTTGCTGATGTAAGACGATCGTAGATCTCAATATCCACTTCGGGTTTAATTTGTTCTAATGCTTCGACCTCAAGATTCAGAGTCTCAACTTGGGGTTCAATCTCACTGACACATTCCAATGATTTGGCTCTTAAGCTCAACGCAGTTTCTCTGATGTCCTTGATCTCACTCTCATTCAACGTCTGATTGTCCAGTTGGTTTTGTAAAATTGAGAGCTGATCAATAACTTGGTTAACCTCAAATTCTGCAGCAGATATCTGATTTGAACCTATAAAAAATAAACTGAGAAAGAGACCATAGCAGAGAACAATGGACTTGTTTTTTTGGAGAAGCAAAATTCCTGCCACCTATACTTGTATTGATTTAAAAACCGTTGAGAGCAGTCTAACATGCTATCAAATCATGCAGCAAAAATATCGTTCGGATCGTAAAATAGGGTCTTATTGTGTAGGAATAATCCATGATAAATTGTTATACTTTCTGATGACAACAGGGCTGTACTTATCTCATTGCGTCAGCAGCCTACCTTATTTACAATACGGGTATGAATATGAAAGAATTTTTTAAGACAGCAGGTTTGTTGCTAACTTGTATATTTTTAGCAAGATTTATAATGCCTGCAAACTATACTCCCTTGATAGCAATGGCTGTTTTTATGCCGTTTGTAACTGACAATAAAAGTTTACAATTATTACTGCCTGTAAGTTTATTGCTTATTACAGATCTTTTGCTTGGATTCTATGGCACTGCAATGATTTTTGTATACGGCACCATGCTTTTAATTGGTCTTTTATCAAGGTATTTGCATAAAGACAATGTAAAAAGGCTCATGGTGAACTCTTTGTTAAGTGTTGTTTTGTGGCACGCAATTGTAAATTTTGGTGTATATCTAAG
>CAZWGB010000054.1:0-7911 GCA_964633465.1 uncultured Woeseiaceae bacterium
GATGCCA
The DNA here is from genome assembly GCA_964633465.1 of uncultured Woeseiaceae bacterium. Classification (GTDB taxonomy): domain Bacteria; phylum Pseudomonadota; class Gammaproteobacteria; order Steroidobacterales; family UBA11654; genus DTSX01. The sequence goes on from CAZWGB010000054.1 coordinate 8, forward strand.
TTGAAAGGAGTATATCTTTGGACGTAGTTATGGAAACGTCTTGATTGATCTTGGATGTGTTTTCCCATTCTCCTTCTTTGTGTAAGACAAAGCCCCGTTCCAAGCCAACGGGACCACCTTGAAGGACAGGGGAATTAGCCAATTCATTGGAATTATCAAGGTTCAGCTGATTCAGAACCTCAGATACATTGGTTTCCATTGGCCTGTTAATAATCAAACCGAATGAACCAGATTCATTGTTTTCACAAATATAAGTTACAGTTTGATGAAAATTAGGATCATTAAGACTGGGGGATGCAATGAGTAACTGGCCAACCAAATTATCAACTTGTTTTGTTTTACTAGTCACTTAGTTTCTTTTCTATTAGATCAAACAAGTTAGCAACCACGTCGTAATCAGCATATTTCTTTATTTGTCTCATCCCAGTTGGACTGGTTAAATTAATTTCAGTAAGAAAATCACCGATGACATCTATCCCAGCAAACAGAATACCACTAGCTTTTAGTTTTGGACCTATTAGATTGCAGATACGTTTATCATTTTCAGTCAACGCTTGGGTTGTGGCTTGAGCTCCAGCATCTAAATTGCCACGATTGTCTGAGTCCAGAGGTATCCGACACAATAAAACATCTGCATGTTTTCCACCAACTAAATGTATTCTTTTGTCACCTTGTAAAACTTCAGGAATATACAATTGAGCCATGACCGATTCATGGTTTTCTTTTGTGATGGTTTCCAATATCGAGTTTGTGTTTAGATCGCCTTCAGTGATGACAAAAATTGATTTTCCACCCATTCCATTGAGCGGTTTTACCACAATCTTTTTATGAAGGTTCAGAAAGTTCCGTAAATCTTCAATTGAAGATGACACCAAAGAAGGAGCAGCGCAATCAGGAAAAAAACTAACGCTCACTTTTTCATTAAAGTTCCGTAACGATTGTGGGCTATTTATAACCAATACACCTAAGGACTCTGCAAGATCAAGAATGTAAGTGGTGTAAATGTATTCTGTGTTGAAGGGGGGATCTTTTCTCATCAAGATGACATCAAAATCAGATAGTGGTATCTCATTTTCCTCAGAAAGAGAGAACCAGGAAGTTGTGTTGTCTTCTACCTTTAAATTTCTGCCCGAACCCATAGCAATTCCATTGATGATCCTAAGATCTTCCTGTTGGAAATATGTCAGCTCATAGGACCTCGATTGCGCTTCTAACAACATACCAAGCGTTCCATCTTTTTCTGGAGCAATTGCAGCTATTGGGTCCATAATTACTGCTAGTTTCTTTTTTGCCATGCTTTTTCTTCTAGTTTGATCTCATTCTAAACTAATTAACAAAATCTCCATAAAGGTATTGAAGGATACTTAAGGCCATAATTGGGGCTGTTTCCGTTCTAAGAAGTCTGGGGCCAGTTTTGACTATTTTGTAGCCAGATCTTTTTGCCATTATTTTTTCCTCATTACTAAAACCTCCCTCCGGCCCTATCGCTAAGGTAATATTCTCGGCTTTCTCAGCATTAAAATTATCCGATCCAGTTGTATCCAGAAAAAAGCCTAAGTCCTGTTTATGTAGATTTAAAAGTTCTTGATTTAATTTTTGTGGTTCTGAAATTACAGGTAATCGAACCCTTCCAGATTGTTCGCTGGCACTAATCGTTATTTTTTTCCAATGACTCATTTTTCTTGTGGTATTTTTGGTATTTAGTCTTACAACACTATTTTTAGACATCATAGGGACGATTTTATGAACACCCAGTTCAGTTGCTTTCTGCATAACCATATCCATTCGTTTGCTTTTTGATATAGATTGCAAAAGAGTAATTTTTACGGGAGATTCAACATCAGGTTGATGGCGGTTAAATAAAGCTACTTCGACTGATTGTCTCTTTTTCGCCACAATTTCAGCATCCCATTCATAACCACTCTGATCAAACACCCGTATCTTGTCGCCAACTTTAAAACGCAACACACGAATTAAATGGTGAGCAGTATCTCCAGTCAGGGTTACATGGCTTTGATTTTTTTTTATCGGGCTACAAAGAAAACGTTGTGTTCGAAAGATTTTCATACAATCTTATTAAAATGCATGGCCGATTTCGGTCACCGCACCATATGCGGAACTCTCTGCATACCATAAGCCCCCATCCTTGACGACAATTTCTACATTTGCTATTACGTCGATGTTGTCTAGAGGATTGCCATCGATAACTATCATGTCTGCTAATTTTCCGGGCTCGATAGTTCCCAATTGCTCAAACTGACCGAGAATCTCTGCATTCGTTTTGGTAGCTGCAGATATAACCTGAATAGGCGTCATTCCACTGTCGACTAGAGCTGACATCTCATACCACATGGCTTCGGTGTGAAAATTCAGAGGACTGGCTGCATCAGTTCCAACACCCATGTAAGCGCCAGCTTCTATGAACTGTTTTGCTGCCACTTTAGAATTTCTCGTCTCAAGCCCAATTTCATGAAAATAGGAGAGACGATGAAAATTGTCGAAAGAATCGATGACTTCAGCATAAATATCGGCTGGCATGTCTTTTTTATGAACCGGGTTATGAAGTCTTTCAGGAAACGCGACAGTTGCAGGATATACCCAGATACGGTGGGAAATCGTTTGCACTACTGGAATACTATTATGTGCAATTTGTGCCAGCAGATCATCATCGTAAGGTGGATTGCGAGCAGATCCTACGTGTTGAAAAACATCAACATCTGCAGCTATAGCTGCCCTGATGGCTGTAGGATGGTAAAGATGAGCATGTACTTTTATTCCATGTTGGTGTGCCACATCAACTACAGCACGGTAATCATCCTCTGACAATCCTGCCCAGACCTTGATAACATCTGCACCTTTTTCAATAAGCTCTTTAGTCTTTATTGCTGCTTCTTCTGGACTTTTAATGAAAATTTCATATTCATGCGGTATCCCAGGCCATCTGATGCGAGTAATCCAAGGCCCAGAGATTGTGAGACGCGGCCCTGGGATTTCTCCAGCACGTATTTTTTTACGTAAATCCAGTATTTGGAATGGCGTACCCAAATCAATGGCACTGGTAACGCCGGCACGCAGCATTTGTTTTGCTGCTATCGGCATGACTTCATGTAAGCGTTTAGTTTTTCCAAGGAATTTATAATAACGGGTGTAGTCACCATGCCCTATAAGATCTACATGCACATGCGCGTCAATTAGCCCTGGCATCAGGGTTTTGCCACTAATGTCGATGATTTTTGCACCCTCAGGGATTGGGGTGTTATGTTTTTCACCGACAGCGACAATGTGCCCCTTGTCAAATATGACAACTGAATGGTGAATGGGTTCAGATTCGTATCCATCGAGAAGCATCGCACCAACAAAAGCAACCGGTTGTTCCGGTCTTAAGATCTCTTGCGAGTGAATGCTGTAGGAGACTAGGACGACACAAAAAAAACAAATCCGAAACATATAAAACTCGATTATTTCACATTGATTAGGACATCAATCTCATCATTAGATTGAAAAGTTTGAAATGAATTAACACTCTCCATTGCCAAGGAAATATATAGGTTTTCTTACCAACATCTATGGCTCGCAGCATTTTTCTTGCCGCTACGTCTGTATCCATCAAAAAAGGCATATGAAATTCATTAACATCAGTCATTTCACTTTTAATGTAACCGGGGCAGATTGTGGTGAATTGAATATTGTGTTTTAACAAAGTCTTTCGCCAACTATCAGCGAGCATTCTAACTGCTACTTTTGAAGCTCCATATCCTCCAAAATAAGGCATAGGATTGAATGCTGCAATAGAAGAGACAATGACGAATTTTCCCTGTTTTTGTTTCTTCATTTGGGGAATAAAAGGGATAATGGTGTTGGTAACACCTAAAATATTGGTGTTTAAGAGATGATTGATTCGTGAAGACTCTCCTTTGGAGAGTTGGTCCGATATAGCCAAGCCTGCATTGGCAATAACGGTATCAATACCTTCTTCGCCAAGTGACATAAATTCCTTGGCTATTCTTTCAGATGCATCTGCATCTTTTACATCCAGAGAATAGGTCTCAACATGCTTTGCACCTTGGGTTGAGCATTCTTGGGCAATTTGTTCAAGTTTTTCCTTCCTTCTAGCTGCTAAACCTAAAGCCGCTCCTCTTTTTGCGTATTCCATGGCCATTGCTGCACCAATTCCGCTACTTGCACCAGTGATAAATATTTTTTGTGATGCTGTCATACTTGTAATCCTTCGGCTAAGGAATTAAATCTAACCTATTTGTTTCGTTCTTGCATTAAATACAGTGCTTCTTCAACCAGCCAAATTCTGTCTTGTCCCCAGACGGATAAGATCACTTCATTATCCCGATTTTTTAAAATCATTGTTGGTGGCCCCCATTTCCCAACCTCGTATAACATCAAACGATTTGCCTCTATTTCTTCACGCCAGTCATCATTGTCCAGTTCTTTTTTTGCATCCTCCCAATCCAAGTCTATTTTTTCCACCACATTTTTTATGGTTTTGTCTAAATATCCATGTTGACCTTCAGACCAAACTGCTCTAAGGAAAGCATTAAAATAATCTTCTTCCTTGCCTTTTTGTTTGATGAATTTGAATAATGAATAACATCTTTCCACCGCTTTACCTAAAGGGTCTGCTATATTCCCAAAAGGTATACCTTTTTTTTCTGCAATCCTTTTGCAATCAGACAATATGTAGAGCATTTTTTCTCTGTTTATGACCATGCCACGCATCACCATAGGCAATATAGGACTGTAAACTACTTTTATTGGATAACGTTTCCTGAATTCAATCAGTTGCGGTAGTGCTAGATAGCTGTATGGACTTCTGGCAGAAAATAGTACTTCAAGAGTTAACCCATCTAATTTTAGCGGCAGCTCATCCTTCAATGATTTACGTTTTAAGATGGATTGCTGAACTGACTTGTTGGCACCAAGTGCAATCAAACGTTCTTCCAAAAAAGGTACACGATCAATGCACCCATAGCATTCCCCTTCGTAGGCGAAAACTCCTCCATAATAATGACCGAGTTTTTTCTGTTTTTGGCTGTTGATTGTCATGCATGCTGAAATTTCTTCATCGCTTAAGACAGTTGAATTTTGTTGTAGATCTTGCAAGGTTTCTGAGTCATTTCGCCACAGTGCCTCACCTACTTCTAGCGAGACTTTTGCAAAAGTTTCTTGCTTAGTTCCCAATAAAACTGACTGAGCAATTTTGATGTTCTTGGGCTCGATATCAATCTCATTGGTTTCAAAGGTTAGTCCATAATAAGGAGCAATCATTTTTGCGTCTTCAATATTGTGTTTTTGAAGCATTTCAACTTCAGGCGTCGAGGATGACGGTGGGGAACCCACAACCAAAGGTATGACTTCAATGTCATATGAATTTTCTAATTGATCTAAGATTTGACAGCAAAGATGGCTGTATGGGTCATCAACTTGGTGGAGATAAAAAACTTGGTGAGGTCTATTTTCTGTTTTTCTTTTTCTCTCGCGTTTTTCTCTTATTTTTTTCTTGTGCGAAGGAGCTAACAATGATTTCATTACTTGTCGGCGAAGTTCAAGTTTTATCCAATCAATTATTAGCATGATTTCACTTCAATTTCATTTGTATCGAGCGCAGGGTAGAAGAATGATTTCTATGCTTATACTGCTTCACAGCAAAATTTTATACTCGATCGTGATCCCAAATGGTCTCTTCTTCATTTTTTTGTCTGGCTAGTATCCGAGCAACAACAAACAGAGCATCTGATAATCGATTGATGTATTTCAAGGATTCGGTATTGATTTCTTTTTCATCTGCAAGCTTGCAAAGCTGTCTTTCTGCTCTCCTGCAAACTGCCCTTGCTTGATGGCAATAAGCAGCAGCCCTGTTTTCACCCGGTATGACAAAATCTTTCAGTGGGGGAAGTGTAGTATTGAGATCATTAATCAGATTCTCCAGGGCAAGAACATGCTGAGCGTCAATGTAACTAAATTCTGGTGCAGCAATTTCTCCAGATAAGTTGAATATGTTTTGTTGGACCTCACTGAGAAAAGCATCAATCTTAACTGGGAGTTCTGTTTCAGTAGTCAGAATGCCAATACTGGCATTGAGTTCATCAAGTGAGCCAAAAACTTCAATCTGTATATTGTATTTTGCAACACGTTCGTTGCTTCCAGTGTCAGTTGAACCGTCATCACCTTTTCTGGTGAAAATCTTTGTCAATCGATTGCCCATTTAGATTCCTAAGCTATCCTCCAATGTTATATTATCTTTTCTCCCGCTCCTGAAGCAATAAAGATTAGCGAGTGGGTTGATAAACAAATCCTAAATAACTTTGCCTTTGTGCAGTGTTGTAGTTGTTAGCAAGCATGTAGGTTTCATCGGTAACATTGTTAATCGTAGCTCTGATGAGCCAACGTTCATTCAGATTGTATTGAAGGGTGAGATTGCACAATACATAATCTTCAAGCCTGACTCCACCAAAATCCATCCTTGAATCACTGAACAGCAGATTCAAATTAAAATCCAGTGCACCAAACGATCGTCTGAAACCTAAGGAAGCTGTCTTTTTGGATCGTCTTAAAAGCACTTCTTTATTTGTAATGTTTTTTGGGTTTTGCAGGGTTGCATCTAAATAAATATTCCAATCATTGATAAAGTATTCGATACGCCCTTCAATACCTTTGATTCGTGCCTGCTCAATATTGTAGAGTTTAAAATCGTAATAATTGAAGGTAATTAAGTCTGTAATCTCATTGTTGAAGGCTGACAATTCAATACTTAGCTTGTCAGAAGGACTCATCATAATTCCAACACCTATATTCTTTGAGATTTCGGGAGTTAGCTCTGTATTGCCTCCAAATCCATAAAGATCAAAACTGGAAGGATTTCTTGTTGCTCGACCAGCATTAAGCAATAGTCTCATTGAAGGATTGACGATAAAGCCGTACTCAATATTCCAGGTTAGCTTATCATCAATACCTTCTTTGTTACTGATTCTTGCTGCTGTCAACAATTGATGTTTGCCTTGGTTAATTATGTCTTCAATATAAAGTGCTTTGGAATTTGTGTCCGTAAAAATATCCAAGCCGTAGTTGCTGGCATTAAATTTCTCATTTTCTAAAAATATGCCTGTAACAATCTGATGATTATCATTGGCATGGATTGTATTTTGCCATTCAATAAAAAATTTCTTACTGTCATTAAAGTCTGTTATGTCATTCTGTTTTATATCATCTCTACTGAAACCAAAATTGAGATTGGACACCCATTGATTACTGACTATTGTATTAATATTTAAGGATCCAGTGGTGTTATTAAAATCTTGACTGACAGGAGACAGAAAAAAATCAAGATATTCAGTTGTCCCGGAGCTTTGCCAAAGATTAGTCACTAGTGACCAGTTGTTATAATCAAAATTTAAAAATGCATTAATGGAGTCATTCTCGTGACCACTGGCAACTTTGCTTTCAGTTCTTGCAGGAAACCCGTCTGTTTTATATTTATGAAATTGAATTCCACCTTGTATCTCACTGGAATGGAAACCGCTTATAAAATTGAGGATATGAGTGTTATCTGAGCCAGTTTTATAGCCAATTTCATAACCAGGTTTAGTTGGTTGCTTTGTAATAACATTAATGACCCCGCCAACAGCATTGGATCCATATAAGCTGGTTCTTGGCGCTTTAATGATTTCTATCTTTTCTATAAGATCTGGATGAATATTTTGTATTGCTGCAACCCCCGTTGCAGAATCATTAATTTTAATTCCATTGACCAGGATTAATGTGTGATTGCTGTTTGAGCCTTGCATAAATATTGAAGCAATTTGACCAGGGCCTCCATTGGCAGTGACATTAATTCCAGCAATAAATCGGAGTATTTCAGATAAATTATTAGCACCTGAAAGAGCTATATCTTC
>CAZWGB010000055.1:0-7786 GCA_964633465.1 uncultured Woeseiaceae bacterium
TGAACCAACCAGATTGATCTCAATCTCAGCTGTCTTAAATTTAATCAGACCCGCTTCTTCTTGCTGAGACAAATGTATTGAAATCTGATCAAAAGTTAATCTTGGTCTTATTGAATATTCATTGAAAGTTAACCATTGAAAAGTTAGATCTTGATAATCAATGATGACAGTATTATTGGCATTTATGTATGTTGTTATTTGATTCTTTAAATTTGGTATTTGTCTTGGCAGAAATGTGCTCAGTGCCACAATAGCTATCAGCACTATTGCAGCAAGAACTAAGCATATTTTTAATACTCGCATCATAGGAATTCAACGTCTAATTTTAAATATAAAACAGAATTTTCTCCTCTACTAATCATGAATCAAATATGGATTTATAATTTCTTAACTACGGTGGTACGGTTGCCCATCGAGAATGGTCCATGCTCTGTATATTTGCTCAGCTAAAATAACGGGAATCAATGCATGAGGAAGCGTCATTTTAGACAACGAAAGATGTTTGTTGGCGCGTTGATGTACAGCGTTAGAAAATCCATCGGGTCCACCAATCGCTAAGATGGGATTGATTGAATTCAGCAACCATTGATCCATCCAATTTGAAAAATCTTTTGTGGAAAGTGTCTTTCCGCTTTCATCCATTACAATCAATGTGTCTTGGCAATTAATACGAGTTAATAATGATTCCCCTTCTTTTTGCACAGCATTTTCTATCGGGCTGTTCTTTTTGCGGTAAGAAAGAGGGATTGTGGTCAGCTTAAGGTTGATGTGAGCTGGTAGTCTTTTCTGATACGTTAAGAAACTCTGTTTAAACCAGTCAGTTGATTTAGATGCAATCGCATAGATCTGGATTTTCATTGCTCTGGCGCTTCTTCTCTAAAGCCGAGACTCCATAAGTCCTCTAATTTATAGAATTCCCTGGTTTCTGCCAACATGATATGCACTATAATGTTTCCAAGATCGATCAACACCCATTGTGATCTTTCATAACCTTCGATACCCAAAATTGAATGACCATCTTTTTTAACATTTTCAGCTATTTTGTCGGCAATTGAACGAACATGCCTAGATGAGTTACCAGTGGAAAAAATCATGTAATCACTCACGTTGGTTAATGCAGAAACATTCAAATTATTAACAACATTTGCTTTCATATCATCAAGGGTGGTCAAGGTTAATTTCAAAAGATCTTTTTTCATCGATTCTTAAGCAGACTCAGTTGCTGCAAACATAAACAATAAAAGACCGATCTCTTCCCAAGGGCTGCCTAATTGAACTCCTTTAATAACCTTGTCAACTTTGCAAGCTTGTTGAACTAATTGATCCATTTTTTCCTTGGACTGATTGGCAAGATAGGATCCAATAATCTTTTGTTTGCTTGGCCAGATCTTGGCCTTTTGCATTGATTGTTTTACTGATAAACCATTATCAATGTCCAACGAGGCATCCATCAAGTTTTTAATTTCCCAATACAACACAGCGAGCATTTGTTCCGGTCGCATGCCTTCGCTTTTCAAACGTTCAAAAATACGATGTACTCTTTCAGGTTTCCTCATAATTGCTGCTTCAGTCAATTGAAACAATTCAAAGTGTGCCCCGTCTGCCACGCATTGAGAAACATCTTCCATAACCACCCTTCCTGTAACTTCCATCATTAACAAACGTTCAATTGATTGCTTAGCTACAATTAAGTTGCCCTCAGTTAGGGCCACAAACATTTCCAATGCATCACGATCTATACCCAAATCATAGGCTTTCAATCTACTTTGTAACCAGCCTGGAAATTGAGAAGGGTATACTTTTGGGCAGTCAATGACAATTGCATGCTTGAAAAGTGCTTTCACCCATTTTGTTTGTTTTGTGCTTTTTTCAAGCTTACCTGCAACCACTACAAGCAAAACATCTTCAGGTAGATTAGCAATTAAGTTTGTGATTGATTCTGAACCCTTTTTCCCTGGCTTGGAACTGGGAATGTGAATTTCTACAAACTGCTTGCCTCCAAACAGAGACTGATTTTTGAAACAATTATCAATTTCATTCCAATTAAACTGTCCTGAAACCGTATAGCTAGTCTTATCAATGTAATCGTTTCTGCTTGCTGCCTGTCTGATTGCATCTATGGACTCAATGATCAATAAATCTTCAACACCAGAGATAAAATAAGTTGAATGAAAGGTCTTGGCTAGATGATTGGCCAATTCATTACATGAGATTTTCAAATAACCATCCCCTTGATTTCAATTGCTTCAGCTTCAAGCAAGATTGGTATGTCTTCTTCAATCGGATACAGCAATGTTTTAGCAGCATTAATAAGTGCCTTGGATTGCGTTTTTTCAGCTATTGAACCATCCAGTTTTCTGAGGTTGCTGTTAGCAATTTCAGCATTGATGAAATCTAGTTGTTTAGACGTAGCTATACTCAATTTTTCTCTGGTAACAGGACAGCAAATAATGTTTAGCAAGTTTGGGTCCATTCTTTAGGGCTTTTTGAGACGAGTGATAAATTGAAACTGCTCAGGAACAGGATCATGGCCAAAGGCAAATAAGGGATTGCAACGGAGAATTCTGGTTAGTGCTAGGTATATGCCTTTGAAAAATCCAAAACGATCCAATGCTTCCATCGCATATTGGGAACAGGTTGGCTGAAATCGACAAGTTGGTTTAAAAAAAGGAGATATGAGCCTTTGGTAAGCTTTTATGACTGATTTTGTTAGTTTCTCTGGAATAGACATAGATGTATAAGATCAGCTCATATCTGTTTTATGTTGTTGGCTTAAGACCATATTTCTAGCATCATTTTTGATTTTTTTCAGCATTACATTCAAACCGTTATTCCGTGTTGGACTCAAATGCTCATCCAAGCCAATCATAGATACAAAGGTCGGATTTGTTTCAACAATATCGCTGGGATCTTTTTGGTTGTAAATCCTCAACAATAAAGCTATCAATCCGGAGACTATGGCAGAATCACTAATCGCTTGGCAAACAAACACGTTGTTCTTTAACTCTGTTTTGAACCAGACCTGTGATTGACAACCATGAACTTTATTCTCTTCAATTTTCCATTCATCTGGGAATGAAGCTAATTGCTTACCAAGATCAATAATATATTCATATCGATCCATCCAACTGTCAAATATCTCAAATTCTTGTGATATCTCCAGTTCAATTTCTTTAACTGATTTCAGTTGCAATGTGCTCATATATATATTTTAATCCAAAAACTTCCATTCTGTTCCATCAGGACGATCTTCTATGATCACACCAGAACGCACTAACTTGTTTCTGATCTTGTCTGCCTCACTAAAATTTTTACTGGCTCTTGCTAATTCTCTTTGCTTGATCATAGCTTCAATTTCCTTAGAGGAAAGGGAGTCATTGTCGCCAGATTTAAACCATTGGTCAGGCGTTGACTGCAACAGTCCCAACAAATTGCTAGAAGCTTTAAGATTTGATGTCAAAACAATCAATTTCTCTTTATCTTTAGTGCTGTTAATCTCTTTGGCTATTTTGAACAACTCAGCCAATGCCATCGGGGTATTAAGATCATCGCAGAGCGCTTGCAGAACCTGCTCAGATGGCTGACCTTCAAGATCATTATTGGGACAAGATTGAAGTGCTCTATAGAGTCGATCCAGTTTTTTCTTAGATTCTGACAGGAGATCATCACTCCAATTAATTAACTGACGGTATTGGGTACTTAACAATGCGAGTCTAATGGTCTCGCCGGAAGAATGACTGAGAAGATCTCTAACTAATAAAATATTACCTTCCGATTTTGACATTTTTGTTTTTTTAAAGTCTACAAGTCCATGATGTACCCAGTAGTTACAAAAATTCTTTCCCAGATGGCTGCACATACTTTGTGCTAATTCATTTTCATGGTGGGGAAAAATTAAATCACTGCCACCACCATGTATATCGATGGTTTCCCCAAGGTAACTCTTTGCCATCGTAGAGCACTCCAAGTGCCATCCAGGCCTGCCAAAACCCCATGGACTTTCCCATCCAGGAAGATCAGATGTTGAAGGCTTCCAGAGTACAAAATCACTTGGATTGTTTTTATAAGTGGCGATCTCCACTCGTGAACCAGAGATTAAATCCTCCTGTTTCCTGTTGGACAATTGACCGTAAGCTGGAAAAGAATCAACACTAAATAACACATGTTCGTCCTTGACGTAGGCGTGGTCAGTTGACAAAAGCTTGGCTATCATTTCTATCATTTGAGCGACATGGGCAGTTGCTCTAGGCTCAATATCAGGCTCGTGGACTCCTAGAGCCTTAATGTCTTCTTGGTAAATATCTGTATACCTTTGAGTGATGGTATCAATGCCAGTTTCTTCTTCCTTAGCTGCCTGATAAATTTTATCGTCAAGATCAGTGATATTTCGGACATAAGTAAGCTCATAATTCATCCTCAATAACTTGGCCAAAACATCGAAAATAACTGGGCCTCGTGCATTACCAATGTGTGGAGAGCTATAGACTGTCGGTCCACAAACATACATCGAAACTCGATTGGCATTAATCGGCTCGAAGTCTTCCTTTTTACCAGAAAAAGTGTTGTATAGTTTTATTTTCATTAAAATAGTTTAAATACTCTTTCCAAAGTTATAATACCTAATGTTCAAACAAGATACTGAGGTTCATTCAGTGAAAGCAAAAAATATTTACTCTCAGAGAACCAACCAAACCGCAGACTAAGCCATAATGGATTCGATCACAGAAATCAGCTTCGATCTTTGGAAGAAGGATCCAGAACAATTTGCCCATTTGTTTGGCAATAGTCTGAGATCCATGGGCTTTTGTGGAGTTACCAATCACCCTATAACCAAAGATTTGGTTGACGATTCAATTGCTCTATTCAAAGAATTTTTTGAGCAGTCCACAGTTTTAAAAATGAAGTATTTTGATAAAAATATCGGTGGAGCAAGAGGCTATACACCCTATAAAATTGAAACTCCAAAGGACGGTGAACACGCAGATCTAAAGGAATTTTGGCAAATGGGAAGAGATCTGCCAGAAGAACATCCATACAAACAATTTATGTTCGACAATTGCTTCGTTTCTGAAATGCCAAAATTTAAAAGCAAAACTCAAAAGTTGTTTAAAGAGTTTGATCGATTTGGCAAACAATTGATGCAAGCGGTAAGCATCCATTTGAATCTTGATTCAAATTATTTTGATGGATTTATTCATGAAGGAAACAGTGTATTACGTGCCATTCATTACCCACCCATAATTTCGAAAGAAATGGGTGATCGCTCTGGGGCTCACGGCGATATTAATTTAATAACACTATTGATAGGCGGTCATAAACCTGGTTTAGAAATACTTAAAGATAATAAATGGATTCCAGCTGACTCTGGACAAGAAACTATCCTCTGCAACGTTGGTGATATGTTGGAACGTTTCACCAACAATCAATTACCTTCTGCAATTCACAGAGTTACATCTGATTCTGATAAAATTAAAAATACTTCCCGATACTCCATACCTTTTTTCCTCCATCCTAATCCAGATTGGCTCATTGAAACATTGGCATCTTGCATCGATGAAGCAAATCCCAATCTTTATAAAGAAAGTATTTTGGCTGATGATTTTCTTCAACAACGTTTATATGAGATAAAACTTTTGTAAAATGGTCTCTACATGTATTACCTGCAAATTATAATAGGCGCGTTATTCTTACTGCTTTTAGGTGCAGTATTTAGTAACAATATAAAAAATATTAATATCAAATATTTGATCAATGCAATTATACTCCAATTCCTGATTGCAGCTCTGTTGACAAAAGTTCCATTCATAACTTCTATGTTTGAATCGATTTCTCATGGAGTCCTAGCACTAAAAGATGCAACAGATCAAGGAACCGGCTTTGTTTTTGGCTATCTTGCAGACGGAACTCCCAAACCTTTCGAGGTTACAAACCCTGCGAGCGCGAATATATTCATTTTTTCTGGCTTGATGTTGATCCTGGTAGTTTGTGTTCTGGCAGCCATTTTGTGGCATTGGAAAGTATTGCCCATCATCATAAAATTTATTGCTATGTTTTTTAAGAAACCGCTGAATGTGGGCGGACCGGTTGGGCTAAGTGCAACAGCTAATGTTATTTTTGGACAGGTAGAAGCACCATTATTGATCAGACCTTATCTTGGCCAAATGACAAGACATGAATTGTTGGTTCTGATGACAGTAGGAATGTCTACAATCTCAGGTGGAGTGATGGTGGTCTACACGACCATGCTTACCAATCTTTATGGGCCTACCCTTATTGGTCATTTCTTAACGGCCTCACTCATTTCTGTTCCGGCTGCAATCATGTATGCAAACATCATGATGCCCAGTAATCAAAAAACAGAAGATCAAAGTGCCATTGAGAAATCTCAGTTGTACAGAAGTACGATGGATGCATTAACCCGAGGCACCCAGGATGGTTTGCAAATAGTTCTCAGTGTGGCCGCTATGCTTGTGGTATTGATCTCTCTCGTCTCTCTAGTAAATTATAGTCTTGAGGTGTTGCCAATGGTCGCTGGAGAGCCTCTTTCACTGCAGAGAATGGCTGGTTGGATTTTCTCCCCAATTGCATGGTGTATGGGGATACCTTGGGCTGAAGCGCAACTCGGGGGCTCCTTACTAGGAGTGAAAACCATTCTCAATGAGTTTGTTGCATATGTAGATTTAGCGGCAATTGATGCAAGTGATTTGTCAGAGCGAAGCAGAATAATTATGCTCTATGCTCTATGCGGTTTTGCAAACCTATCAAGCGTCGGTATATTGCTCAGTGGGATGGGTGCAATGATACCGGAGAGAAAAGATGATTTAATTGCTGTCAGTGGAAAAGCATTGATTGCTGCCACACTTGCCTCTTGCTTTACAGGTCTAGTGGTTGGAATTATTTATTAGATTCTTTTTGTAATACCTTGATTAAAATGGAGTCGACACAAAGAGAGATATCTCTCATTACCACCAATTTCTACCTGCTCTCCTTCTCGAACAATATCTCCTTTGGCGTCAACACGCACGATCATGGTTGCTTTTCTTCCACAATGACAAACAGTTCTAATTTCGCTTAAACGGTCTGCCCAAGCCAATAGATATCGACTGCCTTCAAACAATTCGCCTCTGAAATCAGTGCGTATTCCATAAGCCAAAACAGTCACATCAAGCTCATCAACAATATGACCTAACTGATGAACTTGCTCCTTTGTCAAAAACTGTGCTTCATCAATCAATACACAGTCTATGGCATTTGTTTTATGTGCTATAGAAACACAATCAAACAAATTATCACTGTCTTTAAAAGTTTCTGCCTTGCTCTTTAAGCCAATTCTTGAAACAATTTCTGAATCCCCATATCGGTTGTCCTTTTCTGAGGTATATAAAAGTGTATTCATGCCTTTTTCCAAATAACCAAAATTAGTTTGCAGCAATGCTGTCGACTTTCCTGCATTCATGGTTGAATAAATAAAATGTATTCTTGCCATTTCTTTACAACATTTGATTCAGTTTAACTAAGATCATCTGGACTATATCTTCTGCCAATGCTTCTTGAATGATACGACTTTCATTTGATTTTCCTAACAATTGACGTTGATCAAAAGTGTAATCTTGGTATTTGTTACTAGTCATTGGTTGGATAATAACTTGGTTGCCCTTAACCAATGACCACTTAACCAGATAGTAAACTTCATATTCTTTGGGCATATTTCTTCCAGATACTGATAAAGTTCTTTGATCGGATTCATCTTGATGAATGATTAAGACAAAATTTGAATCGGCACTTT
>CAZWGB010000056.1:0-7756 GCA_964633465.1 uncultured Woeseiaceae bacterium
CAAAATACTCAAGATCTGTTCTAAAGTAATTTGTGGCAACTGTGTAGTCTTTCCAACGCTGCCACTCATTAAGAATATTCAACTCAGAGGTTCTGCTGTGAAAGGGTGTCTCGTAATACGACTTCTTGTAATGATCTTGTTGCAACAACATATTAGGATTCCTTTATCATTAATTCGACTGCAGCATTCCTACCAACGGTCCCCATAAGACCGCCTCCTGGGTGGGCTCCTGCACCACAAATATACAAAGACTCTATTGGAGTCGAATATTGTCCCATACCAGAAATGGGTCGCAACATCAGAAATTGATCAAATGTCAACTCGCCATGATGCCAATGGCCACCGGTGATCCCATATTCAGACTCAATATCTTTGGGAGTCAGCAATTCAGCATGCAGGATTTGCTCTTTAATCCCGGGTGCATATTGATTTAAAGTATTAACTATATTCTCAAGCACTGCCGGCTTTGCCTTGTCCCAACCTTCTTTCAAGGCGTAAGGGGTGTAATTCACGATTGCAGACAAAACATGGTGGCCCTCGGGGGCCAAAGAGGCATCGTGTATGCTTGGAATAATTATTTCCATAGCCAACTGGTCAGAGCAAGCCTGGTACTTTGTGAAGTCGAAAGCCTGTTCAAGATAATGCATGGTTGGAGATAGGACTATTCTTTGCCCTAAATCGTTTGCATCAACTCCATTGAATGTGGGAAGTGCAGAAAGGGCTAAATGGACTTTGGAAGCGTTGCCTCTCATCCTAATGTTTTGAATTTTGTGGATGAAACCAGCCTCTAAGTGTCTAGGTCCAACCAGACACATAAATGTGCTTTTTGGGTCAATTCCTGAAACCACAACATCCGCATTTATCTCATCACCGTTCTCAAGAGTGATACCACAGACTTTCCCAGATGCATCCAAACGGATTTCTTGAACGGAAGAATCAACCATTATTTTTGCACCTAGTTTTTCAGCGCTGTTTTTCAAAGCATCTGCATAAGAGCTCATGCCTCCGTTGGGAATAGCATATGCTCCCTGGACCCCATCTATTTCTCCAGTGAGTTGGTGCAAATAAGTAATCACACTATTATTGGTTCTTGGTCCCAGATGATTTCCAAGGACGGCATCTATAGCCACAGTTCCTTTGATAAAATCATCATCAAAATATTCATCAAGCAGATCATATACATTGATTGCTATAAATTTGAGCATGTCACTCATGTCTTCCTTGCCCATACTTCTTAAATTCCAGCCCAATTCCATAAGACCTAAGATGTCTTTCTTTTTGTCAGATCCGATTCTGGGAGGGCTGTGTCGATAAGCAGATCTGAAGAAACGAGCCAATTTATTGACCTTCTTCTTAAAGGCTTTATATTCTTGTTGCTCCCGAGTGGTTATTCCCCCTCCAGCTATACGGTCACCATCAATCACTAAGGCATCACCATTGGGGTTGAGCGAAATTGTTTTTAAACCACTGGCCGCGAATTCCAGGCCATGTTTTTTGAGATTGAGATATTTTTGTATATTTGCATCCAGCATGTGCAAGAGATGAGCGGCTCCTGGAACTGTATAACCCTCTACAAACTCCCTTGTGGATGCCATACCGCCAATTTGCGACCGAGCTTCATACAACTCCACCGAAAACCCAGTTTTAGCAAGATAAGCTGCACAGGTCAGTGCATTGTGGCCACCACCAACAATGACTATTTTTTTATTCTTCTTAGTCATCGTCATCAGACTCAGGCACTATATTCTTACGTTTCAAGTCGAATAACATTTCTCTGGCTGCATTGGCGCCAGGTGCTGCCATGACTCCCCCTCCTGGGTGAGTACTAGATCCACACATATAAAAACCTTTTACCGGACCTCTGAATTGTGCATAACCTGGAAACGGTCGGTTAAAAAACATCTGGTCCATGGTTAATTCACCCTGAAAGATGTTGCCTTCAGTAAGCCCAATTTCATTTTCAATGTCTTGTGGGCTTCTAACTTCAGCATGGACAATGAGGTCTTTAAAATTAGGGCTGTACTCAGCAATTTTATCAATCACTGTGGATCCAAAAGCATCTCTGTCTTTATCGGTCCATGCACCGGTAGATAACTTGGCAGGTGCATATTGCACAAAGACAGACATATAATGTTTTCCCGGAGGTGACATTGTCGGATCCGTCATCGTAGGAATAAGCACGTCTGTATAAGGGTCTCGAGACCAGCGTCCGTTTTTCCAGTCGTCGTATGCTCTTTCCATACGTTCCAAAGAATCAATAAAATGCATATCGGCATAAATCAAGGGGTTTTTCTCGCCCATTGCCGGAAACTCTGGAAGACCATCGAGAGCAATATTCAGCTTTCCTGAGGAACCTCTGATTTTAAAATTGTCGACCTGTTTAAGTATTTTCTTACTCAAGTCCTTAGGATCAAATAATTTCTGGTAGGTTCTTTTAACATCCAAATTTGAAACAACATTTTTGGCATAGTATTCATCACCGTTAGCCAACACCACACCCTTTGTACGACCATTCTTGACGATAATTTGAGAAACTTCTGATTCCTTCTTTATTTCTCCATCATGATCTTGAAAAGCTCCAGCCAATGCATTAGAGATTGCTCCCATACCTCCTCTTGCATATCCCCAAGACCCTATACTGCCGTCTACTTCACCCATATAGTGATGCAATAAAACATACGCCGTTCCTGGTGAGTAAACTCCCAATCCGCTACCAATAATGCCACTGCCAGAAAGCGCTGCTTTGATTACATCGGTTTCAAAATACTCTTCAAGATATTCAGCAACACTCATTGTGTAAAAACGAATGGTGTCGTAAATTGTTTGTTCCCCCAGATTGTACAAGCGCTTGAATAAATAAATTAACTCGCCTAGATCTTTGGGTTTAAAGGAAGTGGGATCCGGCGGAGTTCTTAAAAGCATTGGTTTGATAAAGCGGCATTGTCGAGAAACATCTCTAGAAAATCTCACAAAAGCATCAGCATCTTTTTTAGAAAAACGACTGATTTCCCTTCTGAACATGTCAGCATCCGAGTAACCACCAAAAATATCACCGTTTTCCATAAAAGTTACGCTGCCGCCGTAAGCAAGTATTTGGAGACCGTATTTTTGCAAATTCAGATCGCGAAAAATTTCGGGTCTTAAAAGACTGCAAACATATGAGCAATTGGAATAGGTCCAACCATCGTGAAGCACACGGCTAACGGCTGCTCCACCAATGTAATCGTTTTTCTCAAGAAGTAAAACTTTGAGGCCTGACTTAGCTAGATAAGCAGCATTGGTCAAACCATTGTGACCTGCACCGATAACAATGGCATCGTATTTACTCAACGTTTTCTCCTTTCAACGTAATCTCAAGTGCTGTCCTGAATGCATCTAGAGTGGGCTCCAATGCATCCTTGGCATGAGCCTCACAAATAAACCACGGCTCTCTTGGATCGAACTCGCATAATACCCCAAATTCAAGCAATTCTTCAGCAAGTTTTTCATACAATGGATAATTGGAGTTTTTAAAATCTCGAGCATTTGTGGGGGGTTTTTCCGAAAAAAACAATCCCGACATCGATGGATGTCCTGTAAAGCTATGTGGGATATTGTGATCTGTCAAAATTCGGCTTAATCCATCCCTTAGGTCTAGTCCGTATTGATTCACAGTTGCAAGAGCATTCGTTGATTCAATAATCTCCAGTGTTTTGTTGGCTGCAGATATTGCAACTGAATGGGCGGTGAACGTACCTCCGTGCAAAACCCCTCCGTATTTTATACTACGCATTAAATCTTCTTTGCCACAAACCGCAGCAATCGGGTAACCGTTGGCCATCGATTTTGCAAAAGTACAGATATCAGCCTCAATGCCATAAAGTTCTTGGACGCCTCCTTTTGCTACTCTAAATCCTGTTTTAACTTCATCAATAACCATAACAATATTGTAACGGTCACAGAGTGATCGAACGGCCTTAATATACTCAGGTTCAGCGGCAATTGAGCAGCAATTCCCGAGTATAGGCTCAATGAGGAGAGTACCTATCTCATTGTGTTTTTTCTTCAGTACATCTTCCAATCGGTTGGCATTGTTAAATGGTACCAGCGTCATCATCTCCCCGATTCTGCTTGGCACACCATAACTGGTAGGTTTCACTTTTGGATCTCCCAGCTCTGGATCCCACTCATCCAGATCCACGTCCCAAAGGACTGAATCTGAAACACCGTGATAACCGCCTTCAATCATAATGTATCCATCGCGTTTGCTATACGCTCTGCCAACTCTTAAGGCGGCCATTACTGCTTCGGTGCCTGAATTTGAAAAACGAACCAATTCAGCGGAGGACACCATTGATGAGATCTTTTGTGCAACCTCATACTCCAACTCGGTAGAAAGTGCAAAAACCCCTCCTATCTCCATCCCTTCTCGTGCTGCTTGGTCAACCCTTGGGTCTGCATAACCCAAAATGTATGGACCGTAGGCCAATCGGTAATCAATGTATTCGTTCCCATCAATATCTTGAATTCTGCAACCAGAAGCCCGGTCTACATAAATAGTTTCTTCATCACCCCAATACCTAAAATTGGAAGTTACTCCAAGGGGCAGCTTATGAATCGCTTTCTGAAAATGCTGGTTACTTTTTTTGATAGATCTCGTTGTCATGTTTAAAAGAAATTTGCCTTTAGGTCATATGGAATACAAAGAAGAAACTCGATCCTCTAATTGAGGAGCATAGATCAGAATCTAGTAACGGGTATAGATAATATTAAATGGAGAATTTAATAAATATGTCATCCGATTATCATAATAAAATATTTCTACCTTTGAAAGAACAGAATCGAATGTTATCTCTATTTCAGAAAGAGTAATATGAACTTAGAAAATTCTTGTAAAGGAGAAGTAAATGCATATTGATTTGCCAGAAAATGCAAAAAAATGGGCTTCGATTGCTGAAGGATTCCTTGAGAAAACAATGCCCTGGGAAGTTGAGGCTGAGATGAATGAAGGGAAACTTCCAGAGAAAGTAGATGCCGAACACAGACAAATGGCAATAGATCTTGGTCTGAGTTCCATGGACATGCCTAAATTCTATGGCGGTCAGGACTTAGGTATTCTCGAGCAAGTGGTGGTCTGGGAAATCTTAGGACGAGGAACAAATGCTCTCACTTGGTGTTTTTCAGAGCCTCAATCATGGATGTTGGATGCTTGCAACGATGAACAAATTGAATCCTACGTCCTGCCTTTGATGGATGGAAGAAAACACGAATGTTATGCAATTACTGAAACGGAATCGGGATCAGAAGTACAGGTAGACACATCCGCAGAGAAAATTGATA
Source organism: uncultured Woeseiaceae bacterium (assembly GCA_964633465.1). Lineage (GTDB taxonomy): Bacteria > Pseudomonadota > Gammaproteobacteria > Steroidobacterales > UBA11654 > DTSX01. The sequence continues at coordinate 5,320 of CAZWGB010000056.1, forward strand.
ACGGTTACCGAATCAATGGCGAAAAATGGTTTGTTACCGGAGCAAATCATGCCGATTTTTTCTTTATCCAAGCAAAAATTTTCAAGGGAAAAGAAAATCTCGGTGATGCCTTGTTTTTTCTTGATATGGGAACAGAAGGGATTGAACTTGTGCGTACACCATTATTCTCTCACACGTTTGACAGTCACCATCCTATTTATAAATTTAACAATGTTTTTATCCCACAAAAAAACCTTATTGGTTCTGAGAGTGACGGCATGAGCTATACGCGCTCTTGGTTTCGCAGAGAAAGACTGATGATAGCTGCCAGATGTTGTGGTGCTGCTGCTAGACTGATTGAAGAAGCAACTGATTTTGCCAATCAGAGAAATATTCAAGGAGAAGCATTGTCTGAAAGACAAGCAATACAATTTATGCTCGCTGATTCCGTCACAGAGCTCTGGGCTGCTCGATTAATGCTCTATGAAACAGCCAAGGCGCATGATCGTGATGAAGACTTAAATTCCCTTCACTATCGCTGCTCTGCGGTCAAACTGTTTGCATCAGAAATGGCCAACAAAGTTGCCGACAGAGTCGTTCAAATCTTTGGCGGCCGTGGCTACATGAGAGAAAATACCGCAGAACGATTCTTTCGTGAGCTAAGAGTTGACAGAATTTGGGAAGGCACCAGTGAAATCCAAAGAATAATCATTGCCAGAGGGTTGATTAAAAAGGGATTAAAAAACTTATGACTGGAAACACCAGCGCTCTGATAATGGGTGTAGGACCTGAACAAGGGCTTGGGGCTGCGCTCTGCAAGCGCTTTGCAAAAGAGAACATGCAGGTATTTGTCTGCGGCCGAACCACAGAAAAAGTTGAACATATTGCAGAATTAATCAATTCCACCGGTGACCATGCTCAGGCAATTACTGCCGATCTCACCAAAGAGGCTGACATCAGTACGATGATCGATGTGGTAAATGGCAGCGGACTGCCTTTGGAATTAGCCATTTACAATGCTGGCAATAACCGCCCTGAACCGTTTCTTGATATTACACCAGAGATTTTTGAAAGCATGTGGCGGATACTTTGTATGGGTGGTTTCCTTGCTTCGCAAGCGGTTCTGAATTTGATGTTGCAACAAAGCGATGCCACTCCTAAACGCTCATTATTGTTTACCGGTGCATCTGGCTCTCTGAGAGGAAAGGCTAATTTTGCTGCTTTCGCTGCAGGTAAGGGTGCTCTTCGTATGTTGGCCCAATCGCTGGCCCGAGAGTTTGGACCGCAGGGAATTCATATTGCCCATGTAATTATTGATGGAGTAATTAATGGAGACAAGGTGGTTAAAGGCTATCCTGATTTCGTTGCTGGCCTGGGTGAAGATGGACTGCTTGATATCCATGCTATTGCGGAAAACTTCTGGACCCTACATAACCAGGAACGTAGTGCTTGGACACAAGAAATAGATCTACGTCCATTTAAAGAAAATTTTTAAGCATTTGTTACGGTGAATCAACATCGGTCTGCCCTTGATTGGCTTTACATTGTCATGCTCTCTGCTTTGTGGGGCAGTGCTTTTGTTTTCATCAAGATTGCTGCGCCTGCAATTGGTGCAGTAGGCCTGGTATTTTCACGATTGATTTTAGCCTCACTACTCTTAGGAGCCCTTTTCATTAGAAAAGAACATTTTAAAATGATTAAGGAGAATATATTTCCCATCATTTTAATTGGTGTTACGAATGTGGCACTACCATTTTATTGCTTTTCATATGCTGCATTGGAAATTAATGCAAGCACCATGTCAGTCATTAATGGCAGCACTCCTCTTTTTGCTTTTTTGTTTTCAATCCTCTGGTTGAATTTTCAATTCAAATGGTTTCAGTTTCTGGGAATACTGATTGGGATGTCAGGGCTGATGGTATTTGTGGGTTACGAGTCTTTGGAATTTTCACGATTACCAATTCTGGTGGCAATGTTAGGTGCTGCCATGTACGGCCTTTCTATGAGTTATATTTATAAATTAAATGTAGTCGATACTGGGGTTATGGCAGCTGTAACTATGGTTGCTGCAACAATTATGATCACACCTTTTTTGCTGATGGATCCAATTATTATGGATAACTGGGATTTGAAAGTTGTCGGGAGTGTTGTTTTTCTAGGGTTTTTTTGCACCGGCTTGGCGTATCTTCCGTATTTCATTCTCATTAAAAGGGTTGGACCAATCAGCACTTCTTTAATTGCATTGCTTGTGCCTATTTTTGGAATGCTTTGGGCTTATCTTTTGCTAAAAGAAACAATAACATTGACAATGCTAGGGGGTTGTTTATTAATTATTATGGGTGTGCTTCTGACTAATTTAAAAGGGAATGAAAGCTCAAAAAATCTTAATAAGAATTAAGATAATCTATACTCTTTATTCAAATAACGATGAAAATTTTCAAACTAACATTTTTAATAA
>CAZWGB010000057.1:0-7710 GCA_964633465.1 uncultured Woeseiaceae bacterium
GTGAGGCATCAGAAGAGACTATAGAACTTGTCCTTCTCGGACAATCATTGATTGAACATGATCCTCGCCAATATCTTGAAAACCCACTCGAAACAGTTGTACCACTATTGATTGATGCCGATATTGTCATGTCGAACCTCGAGGTTTCAGTCTGTGCAACTGAACTTAGGTGTGAGCCAACTCGCAACGATATATTTTTTCATGGCACAAAACCTGAAGTTCTAGATTACCTAAAATCAATCAATATCAATTTGCTGTCTTTATCCAATAACCATTCTTGGGACTATGGTTTGCAAGGAATTATTTCAACAATTGACGAAACCAGAAAACGCGGTATAAAACATGCCGGAACGGGCAAGACTTTAGCTGATGCCCTCGAACCGGCATACCTAGAAATACAAGGTCAAAAGGTTGCATTGGTTGCAATGGCTTCCTGTAAGTTGAATCCTGATGCTGCGGCTTCAACCGAACAACCAGGCGTAAACATACTTTTACCGGAAGATGACGAGGCTTGGCAACGGAATTTGACTTCAATACGTGAGGCCCGGTCAAAGACAGATTGGGTTATTGTCTATCAGCACTTTCAGTCTATTGGCACCAAGCAATGGCAGCAGTCATGGGCAAGAGCTGCAATAGATAATGGTGCAGACATTTATGTCAGTCATGGGGAACCAGCATTGAGCGGAGTCGAACAGTACAATGGCGGTCTAATTTTTTACGGACTTGGTAATTTCATTTTTCACACTCGCACTAATATAGGTAATTACACGTCCGAAGTTTGGGAAAGTGTTCTTGTGAACATCTCACTCGACTCAAGCAATGCAAAAAAAGTGAGGTTTATTCCACTTGTGATTGATGAGGGTGAAAATGGCCCAAACTTTTTACAGAAGCGCGGGTATCCAAAAGTTGCTCAGGGACCACAAGGGAAAGCTATTCTTAATAACTTATCAAAGCTCTCACTGCCATTTGGCACTGATATTCGTATTACAACAGGTGAGCAGTTTTTATATGGTGATCTTAACTAGCATGCGATAGGGAGATTGCTGAATTAGCAAACTTCAAGATACATACTGGCGTAACTACTGGAGTAACTTCTAATTTGATGAGGTATCATCCCTTTAGTTATACGTACTGCGGGTTAAATGAATAGAGCACTTACAAGGCGAATGTCGGCGGTTCGATCCCGTCAGCACCCACCATTCTTCAAAACCTCTCCCAAAAATTTTAATTCACAGTATAATTGCCTAGATTTTTAAGACTTCAATAAGTAGTGAGGAGTGGTAGTTCAGTTGGTTTAGAATACCGGCCTGTCACGCCGGGGGTCGCGGGTTCGAGTCCCGTCCACTCCGCCACTTAATTAAAGATTAATTTAAAAGAAATATGTTACAAACTATTAGGGAAAAATTTACCGGTTGGATTGCTGCTTTAATCATTGGGGCAATCTCAGTCGCACTTGTCATTAGTTTTGGCAATATGAATCAGACACCACTGGAAGAAGATGTTGTTATTACTGTCAACGACAAAGAAATTACTCTTATTGACTACCGAGAAGAATACACAAGCCAGTTGCTGCAGTTCCAGGAAGTTTTTGGCAATGAAATTCCAGAATCTCTAGAATTCACCATTCAGGAATCTGCCACAGAAAATCTGATTATGAAAACGTTATTGAATGATTACGTGGATGCTCATGGTTACCGTGTGAGTCCTGAATTTGTTGCTGAGTTAATTACTAACAACCCTAATTTCCAACTTGGAGAGGGTTTTAATCGCGAAAATTATCAAGCAATCTTGACAAGCCAAGGGGTCAGCCAATCCCAATATGAAAATGATCTTAGGATCCAATTGCAAATCAACCAATTACGCCGAGGATTGATTGAATCGTCCTTTATTACCCCTTCTGAATTCAGAAAGTTTGTGGAATTGCAAATGGAAGAGAGAAGTGGTCAATACCTACTGATTCCAAGCAGCAATTATGCCGACCAAGTCATTCTGGATAATGAAGAAATCAGCACTTTTTATACGGAAAATACCAATTCATTTATGACCGAAGAAGAAATTGATGTGGAGTATCTCTCTATTGATATCGAAGATATTGTTCAGGACATCGAATACTCAAAGTCTGACGTAGAGCAATACTACAAGGAAAATATTGATAGATTTAGATCCAACGAGGAACGAAAATCGAGTCACATATTGATCTCGTTTGATGACGAAGTAATCGATGATGCAGCGCTCGAACAAATAAATAATATACAAGAGAGAGTCAAAGCAGGAGAGTCGTTTGAAGCTTTAGCACAGGAATTCTCTGATGACGGAGGCTCGGCAGCAAATGGAGGTGATTTGGGCTGGGCTGAACCTGGGTTATTTGTGCCCGAGTTTGATCAGGTGTTGTTCGCTCTTGAGATTGGCGACATTTCAGATCCAGTAAAAACTCAGTTCGGCTATCACATCATCAGACTGGATGATCTCAAAGAAGGAAGAAAAAAGGAGTTTGCAGAAATTGAGGAGGAGTTAACCAACGAGTATTCAAAATTACTAGCCGAAGATCGACTCTATGATTTGGCTGAGCAATTGGATGATCTTGCTTTGCAAGCATTCAATGAATTGGATTCCGTTGCCGATGCATTGGCATTAGATTTAAATCAAATCTCAGCAATTACAAGAAAAGGCTCGTCGTTTCTAAACCAGCAACCTGAACTGATTGATATATTGTTCAGCCCTTCTTCCGTTGAGCAATTTGAGAACACACCCGTGTATGAATTTAACAACTCAATTATTGTTGCTAGAGTCAAAGGCCACCGATTGCCTGAGACTAAGAGTCTAAGTGATGTTGAGGATGAAATAACAAATCTTTTGATAGTGCAAAACTCAATTGAGATTGCAAACGAGGAAGCTGCAAATATAATCAGAGAGCTGTCATCTGGGAAAACAATGACAGAATTGTCGGATCTTTACCAACTGGAGTTAAAGGCATTTGATGAACTCAAACGGAATGATGATGCCTTACCCAGGACTGTAATGGATGCAGTTTTCACCACATTAAAAACCAACATTGATAACAATCATTACAGCACAGTCAGCATGGACAAGAATGTTTATGTGTTTGAAGTACTCCAGCTCAATCCAGGCAAATTAGAAGATTTTAATGATCAGGAAAGAGATTCAGGAAAAATAGCACTGGCTGAGCAATTGGGCTCTAATGAGTTGGCTTCGTTTGCCAAAGAATTGAGGGAAAATGCTGTGGTAGAGATTAATCCAAATCTCTTTAGCGATGCTTACGATTTATAAAGAATTTCCTGAGTAGCCTCAATCGATTTCGAATGTCATGCCTAGATTATGGTAACCACCATCGACATAGATAACTTCACCGGTAATCCCAGCAGCCAAATCAGAACATAAAAAGGCAGCAGTGTTGCCCACGTTTTCAATGGTGATGTTGCGTCGCAATGGAGACATCGACTCTACATGCTTTAACAGCTCTCTGATGCCACCGATACCAGCAGCAGCCAGTGTTTTAATAGGTCCTGCAGAAATTGCGTTGACTCGAATAGAATCCGATCCCAAATCAGCAGCTAGGAATCGAACATTGGCCTCTAGACTGGCTTTAGCTGGCCCCATAACGTTGTAATTTGGCACTGATTTAACTGCACCTAGATAACTCAAGGTCAGTAGTGCACTATCAGCATTAAGCATAGGCCGGGCTGCTTTTGCCAAAGCCACAAAACTGTAGCTGCTGATGTCGTGAGACATCTGAAATCCATCTCTGGTAACAGAATCAATATAGGATCCTCTGAATTCTTCAGTGGGTGCAAAAGCGATCGAATGCACTAGGATATCTAGATCCTGCCAGTGATTATTTAGCCTTCTAAAGGCTTGGCTAATCTGTTCATCTTCTGCAACATCAAGTTGAATGCAAATTTCAGAATCCAGATTTTTTGCTATTTTCTCCACTCTGGGCTGCAATTTTTTGTTCTGGTAGGTAAAAGCAAGCTCAGCTCCTTCACGAGCCATACACTGAGCGATACCATAAGCAATGGATCTGTTGCTTGCTACTCCTGTAATTAATGCTTTTTTCCCTGTAAGAAATCCCACTTTACACTCCAATTTTTTGATTCAATTTGAATTCGTTATGTACGTTATCAATCAAGTTAAGACCATTATATTTTACATCAAAATCATCTATCCTATTAGGTAAAAATTAAAAGGATTCTTTTGCATGCAACCTCTCTGGTTATTAGATTCTATCGGTTCTCGGTTGATTATAGATGAACAACAAGCCTTCTCAGACTTATCGGTTTCAAGCTTAGGGAATTATTTTCTTCAGCTTGGTATTTGGGGTCGTAGTAATACATTTACCCACAAAACTCACATTAAAAATTGTTTTCTAATTGCAACGCATGCATTCTCAGAAATAGATTTGGTAGCCGATTTAGAACGTCTACCATTACAAGACGAAACCATTGATGTTATTTTTTTACCGCACACCTTAGAGCAGTATAACAATCACCAAGACATTCTGAGTGCAAGCACCAATGTAGTCAACGAAAGTGGAACACTGATTGCATTGGGATTTAATCCAGTAAGTCTATGGGGATTAAGACACTGGTTTTCAGGAAAAGATTTTTTACCCGGTATTAAGCGTTTAATTTCAGTAAATCAATACACGCGTTGGCTTGTTGACTTTGGATTTGGGGTTGAGAAAATCCATTATTTTCATGCCATAATACCGCAGAGAAAAAGATATGAATTACCTTTAAAGAGTGACATGTTTAATCCTTTTTTATGTGCTTGTTATATGATTATTGCTAGGAAAGCAATGATTCCTCTCACCTTGGAAAAACAGTTTATTAAAGACAAAAGACAAAAAACTTCTTTAGCGGACTCAATGGGCAGAATGACAATATGAATGAGGTAGATATATTTACTGACGGTGCCTGCCGGCACAACCCAGGACCTGGAGGTTGGGGGGCTATATTAAAAAATAAATCAGCAACCAAAGAATTGTATGGGGGAGAAATAGACACAACAAATAACCAAATGGAGCTTTTGGCAGCAATCAAAGCACTACAAAGCTTGAAGCGGCCATGTAGAGTTAATCTTTATACGGACTCTAACTACGTCAAACAGGGAATTACCGAATGGATTGTAAAGTGGAAAAGCAACGGCTTTAGAAATGCCAAGAAAAAGCCGGTGTTAAATTCAGATTTGTGGAAGCAACTCGATGCGTTGAACTCTATGCATCAAGTCAAGTGGTATTGGATTAAAGGCCATTCAGGACACCCTGAGAATGAACGTGCTGATGCATTGGCAAATAAAGGCGTTGATGAAATAATAAAACAATGAGACAGATCATACTGGATACTGAGACAACAGGAATATCTCCTGAAGAAGGTCATAGGATCATCGAGATTGGCGCCATTGAGATTGTTGATAGGAAGATCACCGACAATAATTTTCAGACCTATCTCAATCCAAAACGAAGCATTGATCCCGGATCCATTCACATTCATGGAATTACGGATGAGTTCGTAGCAGACAAACCTGAATTTAAAGAAATAATGCAGGAATTCATAGATTTTGTTAATGATGCAGAACTGATCATGCACAATGCGCCCTTTGATGTTGCTTTTATCAATCGTGAATTATCATTGGCAGGATATAATAAGGAACTGCATGAAATATGTGAGATTATAGACACCTTACCAATGGCCCGAAAGATTCATCCAGGAAAGCGGAACAGCCTGGATGCTCTCTGTTCCAGATACGGTGTGGACAATACCAACAGGGACCTTCATGGAGCATTGACAGATGCAAAATTATTGGCACAGGTGTTTTTATTAATGACAGGCGGCCAAGTTGGGTTTTTCAACCTGGATCAAACACGCAGTGAATACAAAACAGACTACACTTCAGTTTTTGATATCAGCAAGAGGAAAATAATAACCATTGAGCCAAGTATTGAGGAACTGAAAGACCACGAAGAATATATTAAAGATATGAAGAAAAAATCAGATGTAACTATCCATTAATGGCAGGATTGCGCACGTTAAAAATTTGTGATTTTTTCTTTCCTTTTTTGTATTAGAATGATTTCTGAAATTAAATTGAGGTAACTATGGAAACGCTTGTAATGGATCAAGGAATGTTAGTATCTGGAATTATATTGGCTACTAGCTTTGTCCTTATATTTACTGAAACGCTTCATGGATTTCATAGAGTAAAAGTAGCCATGGCAGGTGCTGCTGTTATGCTAGTGGTTGGTCAATCATACGGTTTTTATTCACCCGAGCAGGCTTTTGAAGCAGTAGATTGGAATGTTGTATTCTTGTTAGGTTCAATGATGGCTGTTGTAGCAATAATGATAAATTCTGGCGGTTTCGAAGTGCTTGCTGCAAATATAGGAAAGATAGCTAAAGGACGTCAATTCATGTTGCTTGCCCTTCTAGGAACAGCTGTTACTGTAATATCGTTATTATTAGATAACGTAACAACAGTTGTGATCTTTGGGCCTCTAATTGTGCTAATTTGTCAAAAAATGAGGGTGAGTGCGATTCCCTATTTAATGGCAGCTGCATTGTTATCTGATACTGGCGGTGTAGCCACATTAGTAGGTGATCCTCCAAATCTAATGATTGGATCAGCATTTGACATTGCATTCATGCCATTTGCCTACAAAATGTTTCCTATAGTTTTTGTGGCATGGATAGCAACACTTTTCTTCATGAAATACTTATTTAAAAAAGAGTTAGCGATTGTGCCTGAAGGTAAATTTGAAGACTCAATTCCTTATAAAGATAAAAGTTTATGGAATAAATCACTTTCAATTCTAGGACTAATGGTAATTCTATTCATTATCCATAACACAATACATTGGGAGCCATGGATGGTTGCTGGTACTGGTTTAATTCTTTTAACCATCCTTGCTAAAGAAATTGAATTTGAAGATGTAATGAAGAATATGACTCATGAAATACCGCTACTGATGTTTTTTGTTGCGCTATTTATGCTTGTAGGTGGTGTTGAAGGAAGTAAATTTCTTGAATATCTCGGACAGTTCATTGTTCCATTCTTGATTGATCCATTAACCGGTGAAGTTATACAAGAGAACTTCATGATGACTTGCATAGCATTAATGTGGGTTGCGGCAGTTATGTCTGCAGCAATAGATAATATCCCGTTTACAGCAGCTATGATTCCAATAATTGCATCACTAGAAACTGTTGGTGTTAACATTGCTGCATTATGCTGGTGTCTTGCAATAGGTGTTGGTATGGGTGGTAATGGTACTCATATTGGTTCAACTGCAAATGTATATATTGTTACTGTTTCAGAGAAGCTTGCCAAAACAACAGGGAATCCTGATATGGCAATTACTCCACTTAAATGGGCACAAAAGGGATTGCCTGTTATGCTTCTAACATTAGTTATATGCACGATAATCATGTATGTATTTTTTGACTATTACAGTCATCCATTATAGAGGTTAACCATGCAAGAGAAGAATCAAGGTTGGAATGTTGTCAAAGAAGATGAACGTTACGTTGTCACAGACAACAACATACTGAACAATTTAGTTGCCAGTACCACCTATCTCAATCCCAGTCACAGTACCACAGGACACAAACACCCAGGACAGGAAGAAGTTTATATTTTTATGCAGGGTTCAGGTTCAATGGAAATAGATGATAGAACACTGGAGGTCAAAGCGGG
>CAZWGB010000058.1:0-7485 GCA_964633465.1 uncultured Woeseiaceae bacterium
GAAGCTGGTCCTCTAGGTTATTATGAGTATGGTAGCCCCAGTGTGTTATTCGAAAAGAAGAAATATTAAACAACAAAATCAAAATAACCAATTATTACCTAATCATGCTTGAGAAACTAAAAAACTGGTGGAAATGGAATCCTGAGTTTGAGAAAAACAGTGCTGACAATCCAGTTACTGCACTCTCAGAACAACAAAAAAGAAACGCGGGCCCATTGTTAGCCTTGGCTTTTGGCTGGGGTTTCTTAGTTACTGGTTTATTTACCGGTGGTTTGTTAGGAAATGGCCTACCTTTCTGGCCTGACATAGTTTTGGCATCATTTCTGGGCAATCTTGTTAATTTTATAATCGGTGCATTTGTAGGCTACATTGGTTACAAAACAGCATGCAACAGCGGTATCCTTTACCGTTATGTGTATGGTAATGCTGGGGCATACATACCTGTTGTATTTATCTCAATTCTACTTATTGGCTGGCAAGGAATTGTTGTGGGTGCATTCGGAGCAACATGGACAACTGCACTCCATCCTGAACTTCCAGTTTCTGAAATATTTTCCTCAACTACGTTCTATATTGCCGCTGTTTTTGCAGGAATTTTATATACAGCTACAACTTATTTTGGAGTAAAGGGATTGGAAAAAGTAAGCATTCCTTCGGTAGCTGTTCTAGTCTTTGTTGGTTTATACGCTATTTATTTGAACATCCAACAGGCAGGAGGATTGTCAAACTTTCAAGCTCTTTCTGCTGAACTGGCTGCAAAAAACCCAATCACTATGGTTCAAGCTATAAATTTAGTTATAGGTTCATGGATTGTTGGTGCAGTAGTAATGCCAGAATATACCCGTTTTGCTAAAAAAACCTGGGTGGCTATTGCCATACCTTTTATCGTACTTATTATTGCCCAGTGGTTCTTACAAATAGTAGGTGCACTCGGTGGAATTGTGTCCGGTGATTTTATGTTTACAACCTATCTAATAGATCAAGGCATAATTATCGCTTGGGTAGGAATCATTGGAATGAGCCTCGCATTGTGGACAACGGGTGATGCAAACCTATACCTCCCCGTCATTCAAACCTCCAGTATTTTTAAAAGACCCCAACATGTGACTACAGTGATATGCGGAACTTTAGGAACTATTCTTGGATTGGGCCTATACCAGAACTTTATGGAGTGGATCAATTTACTGGCAAGTATTGTTCCTCCTTTGATTGGACCTGTAATTGTGGAATATTATTTTGTGAACCGAGAAAAATTTCACACAGGACATCTCGACAATATTTCAAAATGGAATCCTGCTGCTTTTATTGCTTATATATTAGGTGCTGCAAGTACTTTCTACTCACCGGACTGGGGAACACCTTCGTTAATAGGGCTTTTGGTGTCGATGTTGGTTTATTTAATTCTTAGAATGAGTTTAAAAACCAAGGTCTAATCTTCTAGGTATTTTCCTTTTTTTACCAAGTCTTGAAAATCTGGGTCTCTCTTCTCAGTCTTAGACTTGAATGCTTCCATCATATCATCAGAAAAATCCATGGCAGCATTCCATAGTGCATTGTAATTTAGAGATTCTTCAACCGTATGGTCACGATTATAATTAAGCACTTCTTTGATTCCTGAAATAGCCAATGGGGCTTTATCAGCTATTTCACTAGCCACAGCAAGCGCTTGCTCAATAACAAGATCAGGAGTATCAAAGACTGCATTAACAAGACCATATTTCAAACTTTCATCTGCAGAGAATCTCCTACCTGTATAAGCAAGCTCCCTGAGAATACCTTCTGGTATTAAATAAGGGAGTCTTTGAAGAGTTCCTACATCGGCAGTCATACCGATATTAGTTTCCTGAATACAAAAGAAGGCATCATTACTGGCGTACCTAATGTCACATGCTGTAATCAAATCAACTCCAGCACCTATGCAAGCGCCCTGAATGGCAGCGATGACAGGAATCCTGGATTTTTCCAGACAACTTATAGAATATTGCAAGTCACTCGTTACTCTAAATTGAGCTTCACTTCTCCTACCTTGAGTAATATTTTTAGTATCAGTACTAAGAAAATCACCGTCACTTTTGAAATTAGCAAGATCCATACCCGCACAAAAATGTTTGCCTTGGGCTGAAATCACAATGACTCTTGCTTTACCTTCATCAGAGATTTTATCAACCAATTCTGGAAGTTCGGACCAAAAAGCTTTGGTCATTGAGTTGAAAGCATCGCCTCTGCACATTGAGATATGTGCGACATGATCTTTTAGCTCATATTCAAAACAACTGTAGGCCATAATATTCTCCCTTCATTTACCTTTAAGTTTAACTTGAAAAGATGAGATCTCTAGTCTCAACAATAGGGGGCTCACGCAGTACCCTGCCAAATACATCTAAATCTCCTCTGTCTTGTCGCCATTTCATATATGCTTTTTGGTTGTCAATTGAAGCCCATTTTTCAAATAATAAGTACGTATGGTTTTCTGAATCACCAGCTGCATAGATTCCTTCACAACCTTCAAATGAAGCAGTATCGCCCAAAATATTTTCTAAAATAGTGCCAAATTCTTCATAGGCATCCGGTTTTGTTTTAAGTGTTAAAAGTACTATTACCGACATATCAATCTCCTTAAATTGTTATTTATTTTCTATAAGCTCAATCCATTCTCCTGCCGGGCCTATTGTGACTCCAACTTTTCTACCCTTGTACGGAAAATCTTGAATTTTTCTGGGTGGTCTACGCCATTTAACGTCAACATCATCCAAAGAATCAACCAAGAAAGAAACAACCGATGTTGATGCTGGAAGATGGTTGACTGCCCGTTTTCTTGGCACAAAAACTGCAGGATATTCATCAAGTTCAATCAAGAAATCTTTATCAAAGCTTGCTAATGCTAATGGGTAAATTGTATCTTCAGGCAAATCATTAAGGCGAGATATCACGCTAATCGTCCAATCAGAAGCTTCAGTAACTGGCATTTTAAGATTCTTGCTGTAAAACTCTTGCAACGCTTTCATTGAAGGGCCACCAACCACCATAATAAAAACTCGATCCACATATGATTTTGCGCTGCCTAAATTAAATCCAGATCCTCCTGGAATAATCCTTGTAAAGTATAGAACTTCATTGGATGGACCAAGTGCTTGCATAGCTCGAGGTCCATCTGGAGTGGGGTACAAATCATAGGGTTGACCAATGATGTTAAAACTTGAATCTGACAATTCCACTGCCAAGGCATCAGGGTCTTCTACTAGAATCTCAGTAGAGTTCCAACCATGGGTACCCATTGGTCTATAATTCGTCATTGATTTATCTTCTATAAACCGAAGATATACTTCTTCACCACTCTCAGGTTGCATGATGATGTAAGGATGATTATTCATACCTCTAGCACCCCAAGTTGATCCCAATGAACGATCAATCTCTCCTTCATCTATAACTTGATAACCCAAGTGCTTATCATAAGCCATTTCTATCGTATTTAAATTGGTTACCAGCATTGTAACCATGATGATTGATTTCAACATCGACAAACCCCATTTATAATTCAACAAAAAAACAAATTACTTTCTTGTGTCTATAGAATACTGTATGTTTCATCCAAGTTAAAAAGAATCTATCAACCATGATTAATGTTCTACCTACAAACCCCTTAACCTATCGTTGGATAATCCTAACTGTCTCTTTTCTACTCATCACAGTTACCAACGGACTCACTCTTGGTGGATTGTATGTTTTTGAAGAAGAAATTATGAAATCCTTGAGCCAGATAACAGGAGAGGATGTCCTTAGAGCTGATTTGAAACTTAGAGATGCAATTACTCTTTGGTCAACAGCCGTTTTTGGTTTCTTTGCAGGAGCTGCTGCAGATAAAATTGGCGTCAAGAAATTAATGGTTAGTGGACTGTTGATTCTTTCAGCATGTTTCTGGCAATACGGCCAAGCAGAATCCTTAAATCAAATGTACATCATCCATATTTTCATGGGCTTTGTTTTGTGTATTTCAGGGATGCTTGTAAATGTCATTCTAATCTCAAGATGGTTCAACAAAAGTAGAGGTCTTGCTATTGGCATTCTCCTTGCAGGCACGAGTACTGGGAATGGATTATTCCCTCAGTTCAATACTTTACTACTATCCTTGGGTGATTGGAGAGAAGTGATGACCTGGCTAAGCTTGGTTCCTTTAATCCTAATCCCTTTCTTATTGATGGTCGTCAAAAACGGCCCTGAAGATTTACAAAAAACTAAAAATGAAGTTTCTAATAACAATTTCAACGAGAGCAACCAAAAGGGTGGATTTACTTTGCAACAGGCGCTCAAAAGTAAAAATTTCTGGCTTTTATCATTAATGGCTTTTTGTACTTTTTATTCCATCTTGGCTGTGATGGGGCATGTTTTTTTACTATTACGAGAAGAAAACTATGTACCACAGGTAGCAGCAACAGGCGTCTCATTAATATTCTTCGGTGGCTTTATCGGTAAAATTTTCAGTGGTGAACTAGCTGAAAAATTTGGCAGAAAAATAATCTTATTAACTGGTGTAGGCGTAATGTTCTTTGGCTCTTTATTTATAGTCTTTGCACTTATTTACAAGAATCCTGTCTTTGTATGGATTGGATTAGCCCTTTATGGAACTGGCTGGGGTGGATTGTACACACTGATTCAATTATTAACTGCTGATTTATTTGGCTTGATTGCTTTGGGTAAGATCATGGGTGTAATTAATATTTTAGATACCTTGGGTGGTGGCTTAGGTCCTTTTTTCACCGGCTACTTATACGATCAAACACAAGGTTACTTGACTCCTTTTATACTGATTAGTGTTTTATTGGTTATTGCTTTTGTATCATCTTCAATGCTCAAAATTGATGACAAAGCAATACAAGAAAACCGTTAGTTGATTTCCAGATTATTAAGTGAACATTTATTACATATTTTCTTACCTAGGTATAATTAAACAGTGGCAATTGATAAAAAGTTAACCATCCTAAATGGAGAAATAGCACTTGTAACTGGTGCTACAAGAGGCATTGGTGAAAGTATTGCTGATGAGTTTGCGAAAGCAGGTGCAATGGTTATAGGCACAGCTACAACTAAAAAAGGTGCGGAAAATATTTCTAATAGACTCTCAAGCACTGATCTTAATGGGCATGGTATTGTTTTGGATGTTGCTAATACTGAACAGATATCTGAAACAATAAAAACTCTTAAACAATCAGATTTAATGCCCTCAATTCTAGTCAATAATGCAGGCATAAGCCTAGAAAATCTTTTGATGAGGATTAAGGAAGAAGAATGGGAAAAAGTAATTGCAATCAATTTATCATCTGCATTCTATTTATGTAAAGCCGTCATAGGATCGATGCTTAAAAACAGGCATGGTAGGATTATAAACATTGGCTCTGTTCAAGGTTCAACAGGAGCTCCTGGGCACTCACATTATAGTGCTGCGAAAGCTGGGTTAATTGGACTAACAAAATCTCTAGCACAAGAAGTAGGATCAAGAAACATTACCGTGAACGCTATTTCTCCTGGTTATGTTTCTACGGATATGACCAAAGACATTAATGAAAAAATGAACCAAGCTTTACTGCAACAAATACCACTTAAAAGATTTGGTAAGCCTATTGATGTAGCGAAGGCAGCCATTTATTTAGCATCATCTTCAGGGTCTTACATTACAGGTGCAACAATTAATGTAAATGGTGGCATGAATATGTTGTAGAATGTTTTGGGATTTTTGATGAAATTAGTTTGAGAAAATAAATCATTGTCATAAAATACAACAAATTTTTAAACTTTCTGGAGAATGAAAAACAATGAGTGTTGAAGAAAAAGTAAGAAGCATCGTCGCAAAGCAACTTGGTCTGGGTGAAGATGAAGTTAATAATGAATCAAGTTTTATAGATGATTTAGGAGCAGATTCGCTGGACACTGTTGAACTTGTTATGTCTCTAGAAGAAGAATTTGACATTGAGATATCTGATGATGAAGCCGAAAATATATTAACAGTTCAAGCTGCCATCGACCACGTCAATAGTAATACCAATTAGGGAACCATTTTTCTAAATTAAATAAATCTTTTTGGTTTTAGTTTTATTCACTCTCTCAGTTATAACCGACTCAAAACTTTGAACGGTTTGTATTTGTTTCATATTTTCGTGTTCAATAAGTAGTATTAATCATATGCCTGGATTATTTATCACAATAGAAGGAATAGAATGTGTCGGAAAATCTACCAACACAAAATTTATTGCAAATTATTTAAAAAAAAGGGGTATCAAGACCCATCAAACTAGGGAGCCGGGGGGAACCTTATTGGCAGAAAAAATAAGAAACATCCTGCTCTTCCAAGAAAATGAAAATATTTCTCCTCTCAGTGAATTATTTTTATTATTTGCTGCTAGAGATGCAAACATACAACAAGTAGTTAAACCAGCTTTGCAAGATGGCAGGTGGGTAATTTGTGACCGCTTTACCGATGCAAGTTTTGCTTATCAGGGTTTCGGAAGAGAACTAGGCTATAAAACTGTAGCAGCGTTTAAAGAAATAGTTCATGCAAATTTTGAACCGAATATCACTTTTTTATTGGATGCACCATTAAATGTGATAAGAAGTAGAAGAAAATTAAATGCGCATGATCGTTTTGAGTCTGAAAGCGATGTCTTTTTTAACAAAGTTAGAAATGGTTACTTGGAAATAGCCGAGCGTTTTCCAGAGCGAGTTAGGGTAATAGATGCCTCAAAACCTATTGAAGATGTTCAGACTCAAATTGTAAAACACCTGAAGGAATTAGTTAAAAATAATGCCGATTGATTCGTTAACATGGTTGTATCCGAATTACCTTAATTTATCGAGTTTAGTAAAAACACACGATAATGCTCATGGTCTTCTGTTGGTGGGGCATTCAGGAATTGGAAAAAGAATACTAGCCTTCCAATTGGCTGGTGATTATTTAGATTCAGAGAAACTTAAGCCAAAAGCTAGAGCTACATTTGCAACTACTGCAAATGAATATCATGACTCAGATTTATTCCATCCCGACTGTCATTTTGTTTGCCCAGAAGAAAATAAAACAAGCATTGGTATCGATAAAATCAGAGAGCTAAAAAATGACTGCTTATATAAAACTAGCCAAAAAGGAAAAGGAAAGGTTGGCATCATATACCCTGCAGAGTTAATGCAACGTCCTGCAGCTACAAGTCTACTCAAATTCTTAGAAGAACCGCCCGATGAAACACTTTTGATACTCGTAGCAGAAAATATCCATAACCTCCCAGAAACAATCATCAGTAGAGTGCAGATTCACAATATAAAAAAGCCATCATTTGAAGAAACAGTCAGTTGGCTAGATAATGAAAAAACAAAAAAAGACTGGCGAGAAATTATTAATTTATTGGGATCAAGACCATTACTAATTAATGAACTTGGATATGAATCCTTACATAAAAAGATCAACAAAATTTCTATGGATGTCGATTCGTTAGTATTAAAACA
>CAZWGB010000059.1:0-7416 GCA_964633465.1 uncultured Woeseiaceae bacterium
TCCCCGGAAAAGAGTTTGAGGTTGTTTGCATATCAGATGCGGGTGATACCGGTATTTATTTATCAGCTTCCCCTTTATTGCCACCCCGTAACAAACTTGTACATGTTAATGGCAAGACAGTACACTGGATGAAAGTTGCTTTCGAGAAGTACTACATGGCAAGTTTGCGTTACAATTTGCCAAAAACGCATTTTGGATGGTGAATTATACCACTCATACAAACCCCTCTAAACAAACAGTGGTGTTATGGCATCATTGGTTTTTTAACAGTGTGTAGAGTGATGATTCAGAACGCTGCCCTGCATGATAAGTAACTAATCCATAAGTATCATCTGGGTGAATTGCGTCTGACCCAACTCCCTCTACGTAGCAGTACCAAAAAATTTTTTCCGGCCCAAGCGATTTTTCAATGTAAGGCATTATCGACTCAAAATAGTCTTTTTGGTTAGACTGGCCAAATTTCCCCGTTTCAGTGACCCAATTCGGTATGTTAACCGATTGAACTAATGCACCCCCAACCACGCTGAGCTCAATATCGAATTCTGAATAGTAATGTATGTTTAAAACGTCTGCATAAGT
The DNA here is from genome assembly GCA_964633465.1 of uncultured Woeseiaceae bacterium. Taxonomy (GTDB): domain Bacteria; phylum Pseudomonadota; class Gammaproteobacteria; order Steroidobacterales; family UBA11654; genus DTSX01. The sequence goes on from CAZWGB010000059.1 coordinate 580, forward strand.
TTCTAAGCCTAAGTCAACCAGCCTTTGTGTATATTCCCAATTCCCCACATCATAGAGCACTATATTGCTTGTCGCTCCTGCCACAACTTTTGCTGTTGGATCCTCAGCACGTATGGCAATAGAAACCTGTTTAAGAAGATCAAAGTAGTCGTCAGCAGTACCTGTAAAAACGTTGGTTTCCTCATTAGGTTCGTTATAAACTTCCCAATACTTAACAGAGTTTTTATATCTGTTTACAACTGGTGTCACATATTGGTCTACAAAAATGCTTTTCCAAGAAGGATTTCCAACTAGCCATTCAGGGACTGGGTTTAATAGCGCCAAAATACTTATCCCCTCGGCTGCTGCGGCTGCCACAACTGCATCAAATTGTGAAAAATCAGGATTTGATCCTGACGTCGGCATATATTGAGTATCGAACCAAAAATTAACCCTGATAAAATTTATTCCCAACGATTTAACGTCAGCCATTTGTGTAGCGAGATCACCGGCTGTGGTATTGCGCGGAAACATATTCAATGCAATTTTACTGTATGGTATTTCAGTGTCTCCAACCAGCAATATTTCATCCAAACTAGCATTACATGAAACCAGTATGGATGATGAGATGGTTATTATAATGGCGACGATAACTCTCTTCATACCTTCTCCTCAATGGATATGGATTAAATTTCTATTCCAAACTATAGGGTCAAAATCAGGAAAAGCGACAACTTTTAAATTGTAATTTATCAGAAAAGTGCATGCTATATTCTACAATTATTAAAATATCAAAAAAAGCAGCGATTAAATTGTTGTAAATTTCCAGCCCTCACGGTACCTTGGCCTGATGGTTTTATGGTGTGTTAAAATGAGAAAAAGATCACTTCAAACCGTAATTCTTTTTATTGCCTTAACCTTAGGTGCTTGTGCCGGTGATTCCACTAATTTAATTTCCGCATCTGGCGTTTGGACAAGGGATGACGGCACTCGTCTTTACTACCAAACTTTTGGAGTTGCAGCAGGGACAGTCGTAGCCGATGTGTCAGTAAACATGCTTGATGATGGATCCTGGAGAGCCTATGTGATTGTAGGAGGCGCAGTAGCTTCCGCTGTTTCAAGTGACGGTCTATCTTGGACTGCCGAGGCAGGGATAAGAGTCGAAGAGGGGGGAGCTGGAATGCCCAGGGTGTTCAAATTAGAAGATGGATCATGGAGATTATACGGTAATAGTGGTGACGGTATAGTTTCATGGATTTCGTCGGATGGTCTCAATTTCACCAAGGAGAATGGTTACCGTATTACCCAGTCCCAGGTAGGGGAAACTGGCGGATTAACGGGTCCAACAATGATCGATACATCCGATAACGGATATAGAATGTATTTTTCCGGATTGCCTAAACCTGGACCGATAAAAACGTTTCGCATATATAGTGCCACTTCCTCAGATATGTTAGATTGGACAACCGACGACGGGGTAAGAATAGGAAACGGATCAAATATTGACCAATCTGCAGAGCATCCATTCGCAGTTGTACTTGGGGATGGCACCATAAGAATTTTTTATTACGTCAATAAGATTACTAAACTTTTCACTGCAACTTCAACAGACGGTCTGACATTCACAAATCCAACAGACACTGGTCTTGATTTTAATGATGTCCACATAGTTACAACGGGTGAAGGTATTTGGCGAATGTACGGTGGTGGATTCTCTGAGGAAGTTGGCGGCGTTATCGACAGCGCAACAGCAGCCCCTCATTAAACTGATAGCCAATTGTCATCGGCAGTAGGTCTGATTTCAATAAACTTATAATAAGAAAAAAAAGTGGAAAATAGCGGTTGATGTGAGTCACAATGGTATCAACCGGCTACTGTTGCTCATCCGGTATCGGATCATCTGGAAAGAGAGCAATTGATAAGTTGAAAATCAACCATGACTATGGGGGGGGAAAGATGCTCAAAATATTTCGTAAAACACTTGTTGCTACGTTGGCTGTTGTTGCCCTGATGGCAACAACTGTTGCCCAGGCGAGGGTTGATGGCAATACCATAACATTGGGTGCAGCCGTCTCCGAGACTGGAAAGTACTCAACCAATGGTAAACACACCCGCAACGGTTACAACCTGGCTGTCAAACGCATCAATGAGATGGGTGGCGTCACAGTGGGTGGAAAGAGCTACAAATTTAAAATTACCTACTATGATGATGAATCCAACTCCGGTCGTGCTGCACAATTAGCAGAAAGGCTGATCAAACAGGATGGCGTCAAATATATGCTTGGTCCATACAGCTCAGGATTGACCAAAGCGATTGCTCCAGTCACTGAAGAGAATAAAATCCCCATGGTGGAGGCCAACGGTGCATCAAGGTCACTCTTCACTAAAGGGTATAAGTATCTCTTTGCTGTCCTCTCAGCGGCGAACCAATATCTCGAGGTTGCGATTGATCTTGCTGTTGAGAAAAATGGCGGCAAGCCGGTGAAGATCGCCATGGCCTTTGAGCAGGATGCTTTTTCACAGGATGTGAGATTGGGCATTGTTGAAGCGGCAGAGAGAACCGGCTCCAAGATCATCATCGATGATAAATTGCCCAAAGAACTCAACGATATGGCCGCAACGCTGGCCAAGGTAAGAGCTACCCGTCCCGATGTTCTTGTTGTATCGGGTCACTCCAAGGGAGCGCTGACGGCAATCAGGCAGATTTCAGAGATGAAGGTAGATGTACCCATGCTGGCGATGACCCACTGCGATGCATCAAAACTGGCCAAGCAGCACGGCAAGAAATCTGAATATGCACTTTGTGCAGCTCAATGGCACAAGTCACTTAGCTATAGTGATAGATTCTTTGGTGATGGCAAGAAATTTGATAGTGACTTCACCAACGAATACGGCTATGCACCCCCTTATCAGGCAGCAGAATCAGCCGCCGCCCTGCTGGTGTGGAAAGCAGCCTTCGAAAGAGCCAACTCCTTCGATACCAAGAAGGTAAGAGATGCACTGGCCCTGACCGATATGCAGACATTTTATGGCAACATAAAATTCAGCAATGCCGGTCAGAATATCGCCAAGCCAATGGTGCTATTCCAGGTAAGATGTGAAGGCAATAAGTGTGAAAACAAAGTTGTTGCACCCACAAAATGGGCTTCGGCAGAACTGGTTCACCCCATTCCCAAGTGGTCTGACAGGTAGAAGTCAACACCTAATAGATACCCCCTGGTTTCCAGGGGGTATTCTTTAAAAACCTTTAGTGAAGATTTAGCCAAATGGATCTATTGATCTTCCAAGTCCCCATCCTGATGGTTCAGGCTTCGTTGGATGGGGCACTGTTAGGAATTCTTTTTGCCCTCATTGCCTATGGAATGGCATTACAGTGGGGGGTGATGAATATCATCAATATAGCCCAGGGGGAGATGGTCATCCTGGGCGGCTACATCGCCTATACGATGTACGTTATGGGTATTCATCCTGCGTATGGGGTCATCGTCTCCCCGATCATCATGTATTTTATCGGTTGGCTTCTCTATAAGCTGGTTATAAACAGGGTAGTCGACCGTGATCTTTTCATCTCTATCCTGGCAACATTCGGCATTAGTATCCTGACTCAGCAACTGATGAATTTTATCTTTGGGGCGGATGTTGTTGTTGCTCAATCCAATTTTGGCACCACACTACTCTTTGATGGGATGGTGACGTTGCCCAATGCAAAGATTTTCTCTGCATTGATCAGCATTATCTTTGCCACTGGCCTGGTGCTCTATATGAAGAAATCAAAGCTCGGCCGCGCTATCCGGGCAACATCACAAAATGCAAGAGCGGCTAAAATCTTAGGTGTTGATACAGAGAGAGTATATGCCACCACTTTTGGGATCAATGCCGCACTGTGCGGTGTTGCCGGAGCCCTGATCTCAATTACCTTTACCCTCCACCCCTATGTAGGCCTTCCCTATACGGTAAGGTCATTCATGATTGTTATTATTGCCGGCCTTGGTAATTTGCCCGGGGTTGCTCTGTCCGGGATGGGTTTAGGCGTATTCGAGGAATTCTCAGATTATATTCTTGGCACAGAATTCAGGGTCGGCTCGGTCTTTACACTCCTGGTTCTGATACTTGTCTACAGAAGGTTCCGGTTATCCAGAAAGAGAGAATATTTGGAATGAAGAGGAATAATCTAATTCTCTATGGTGCCTTGTTGGTTTTTGGCTTGATGGCACCTTTTCTGTTTCCAGCATTCAAGCTTCAGATCTCATTTATGTGGATCCTTGTCATCCTGGCACTGACCTGGGATGTCCAAGGGGGGCAGATGGGATATAACACATTTGGCAATATCCTCTTCTTTGGAATAGGAATGTACATCTGTGCCAGTACCCAGATCGGCCTCTTTTTTCCCCTTGAGGAGTGGACGGCGAGTGGCGGTGAGAAGACCTTTTTGCACACCCCCTCACAGTATTTTCTTGGGCTCTCTGCGGGCCTTGTTCTTGCGGGAATTGTACCGGTGATTGTGGCCGCATTGATTGGGTATGGAATTCTCGGACTGCGAGGCCACTACTTTGCAATCTGTACCCTGGGCTTGGGTATTGCGGCGGGTGAACTTGCTGGCGGTATTGAAATCATTGGTGCAGGGCAAGGGATGACGGCACCTCCCTGGCCGAAGGGGATCGGTGATACGGAGTTCAGGTCTGAGTTTTTCTACTTCCTCACTTTTATCACCATGCTGGCTACATTCACCTTCTTAAGATGGGCCTATCAGAAACGATTTGGCCTGGTCCTCAACGCCATTCGTGATAATGAAGATAAAGCGGAGGCGATGGGAATCCATACCATGAGATACAAGATTTTGGGATGGATGGTCTCTGCCTTTTTTCTCGGCATCGCCGGTGGACTGGTAGGGAATATGGTGGGTTATATTGAACCTACCGAGATCGCTTTTACCGGGGCAACCTATGGTGTGTTTATGATCCTCATGGCGATACTAGGAGGAAAGGGAACGCTTTGGGGGCCTGTCATTGGAGCGATGGTCTTCCATATCTTCAAGGAGGGCTTCTGGACTTTCTTCCTCGGCTGGCAGTACGTTGCACTGGGAGTACTCATTGTTGTCATTGTCATCTTCTTCCCAGAGGGCATCATGGGATGGCTCAGAGAGAAGTTTCCAGAGCGGTTTGGTGAGGTTATCGATGAGGCAGACCGGAAAGCCCAGGTGGTGCTCAAGTAATGGCTTCCATACTCAGGGTTGACAAGGTCTCCAAGTATTTTGGCGGGGTAAAGGCAAATCAGGGTGTCTCATTGTCTGTTAGGACAGGAAGTATTGTCGGGCTAATTGGCCCCAATGGATCTGGAAAAACAACCCTCTTCAATTCGATTGTAGGAACCCACCCCATTGACAGGGGGACAATCGAGTTTGATGGCAGGGAGATCTCTACGCTCCCTGTCCCTGCTGTTGCCAAACTAGGCCTGCTCAGAACATTCCAGCAAACAAGGATCTTTGGCAAGGTTAACTGTATTCAGAATATGTTGATCAGTTCCAATCCAACTAAAGAGAATCTTATTACCATCTTTTCAAAAGTGCCTGAGGAGTTGACAGAGAAGGCAGAAAATCTGCTGAAGTTTGTGGGCCTGCACCAGAAGAGGAAACTACTCGCCGGCGATCTCTCCTTTGGGCAGCAGAAGCTGCTTGAGCTTGCAATGGCACTGATGAACGAACCTAAAATGTTGCTCCTTGATGAGCCGACTGCGGGGATAAACCCAACACTGATCAATGGGATTATTGATCGACTGATTACGGTGAACAAGGAGTTCGGAATAACCCTGTTAGTGATTGAACACAATATGAGGGTGATCATGAATCTTGCACAGGAGATCTACTGCCTGGCCCATGGGGAGATGCTCGCCAGCGGATCACCAGAAGAGATAAAGAATGATCAACGGGTACTTGATGCCTACCTGGGGGCGGGCTGATGACAGACCAGAAAGATTCAGATCGACGTATTCGCGGCTATGGTTCGGGCAAGGCTGATGTTGTCATCTCTGTTGATGATGTTGTTGATGAAGCCAAACAACTGAATGAAGGGCGTCCTGCCAGGGAGACACTGCTGACATTAGCCAATGGAAATCCGCAGTTGGAAATCCAAGGATTGGTTGCCGGTTACGGAAAGATGGAAATACTCCACGATTTTGATCTTGCTATTGGTGAAGGGCAATCACTCTGTCTGATTGGACCCAATGGTGCTGGTAAATCCACTGTCCTTCATTCGATCTATGGGTTTACCCGGATCACTGCTGGCAGCATCAGGGTAGAGGGTAGTGAGATGACGACGCTTACCCCAAACGATAAACTGAAACACGGCGGTATCGCCTATATTCTTCAGGATAATTCAGTCTTTCCTGATATGACAGTGGAAGAGAATCTACTAATGGGTGGCTATCTCAAGGAGAGTGTTGAGGAGTCACGACAGGCCACAGAGAGGGTGTTTGATCGATATAGCCGCCTTGCCGAAAGACGTCACCAACGGGCAGGCGTCCTCTCAGGAGGTGAACGGCGACTATTGGAAATCTCCCGGGCACTGATCATGGATCCCAAAATCCTGCTGGTTGACGAGCCTTCTATTGGGCTGGAGCCGCGATTCATCGATATGGTGTTTGAAATTCTTGATGATCTTCAACACCGGGATGGCAAAACCATTATTATGGTTGAGCAAAATGCCAAAAAGGGGCTCGAATTTGCTGATATTGGCTATGTGCTGGTCAATGGTGAGATCGCCATGGCTGGGACAGGCGATAGCCTGCTGAGTAATCCTGAAGTAGGCAGACTCTTCCTCGGGGGGTGTGAGGGCTCGGGGCTCTTGGTCAATCCAATCGACC
>CAZWGB010000060.1:0-7342 GCA_964633465.1 uncultured Woeseiaceae bacterium
GATAATCAACCAATGGTCTATAATGGTCTTCCGATATATGGGTGTGCATATCGATGAGTCCTGGGAGACAAAAATAATTTGATAGATCAAGTGTGTCTATATCATCATAATCTGACTTAGAGTGATTGAACTCTACAGACCTGATTTTTCCAGAGCCCTGATCAATGCCAATCATTACGTTGTTTCGTACCAAACCATTTTGAACGTCGAGCATTCTACCGCAAAACACACTTGGAAAAGACTCAGTTGCAACAAGATTATTGAAAAAAAATAGTAAAAAAAGTGGCAAAAATTTGTATCGATTCTTTATCATCAAATCACCTTATCATAGAAATAAATTAAATTACCGGTATTGGGTGGATTCTCTTTTCGATTACAATAATGGCTATGAGCAAAGGCGCTAAAGAGTTACCAACAATCATCGCAACCTCTGTTGTAAGAGGCAGCCAACAGGGAGAAAGTCACGGTGGGGTTTACCTTGTTGATTTTGAACGGCAAGATGCAAGAATCATGGTGGATTGGAATGACTCCGGCATAGATTTTACTGGCAGGGGCTGGGATCGAGGATTGAGGGGTATTGAATTCAGCGGTGATGAAATATTTATTGCTGCCAGCGATGAACTGTTTGTTTATGATCAAGCCTTTAGTATCAAAAGATCTTACAAAAACCCTTTTTTGAAGCACGCTCACGAAATTTATAAATTTGAGAATCTATTGTTCATCACCTCAACCGGCTTTGACAGCCTGTTGGTTTTTGATTTGGAACGTGATGAATTTACGAGAGGCATCCACCTGAGACAAACTTCCAAAAGTTGGAAAACCCAGTTGTTTGATCCAAAAACAGAAGACGGTCCAACAATGGGCAATAATTTGCATTTAAACAATGTGCATTGTGGTAAAAATGGCTTATTTGCAAGCGGGCTGAGGACCAACGCTTTGATTTACATGGACAGTGATTTAAATGCCAGAGAATATTGTTCTCTGCCAGAAGGGACACACAATGCAAGAATTTTTTCACAAGGGGTGTTATTCAATGACACCAAAAGTGATTGTTTGAGATCGGTTAAAAGAGACGGCACTGAAGTTAATTTCAAAATACCCACTTTTCCAGAAAATGAGTTGACCCATACAGATATGGATGACAGTCGAATTGCACGACAAGGATTTGCTAGAGGTTTGTGTCTGTTTAACAAAGATTTGGTTGCCGTTGGCTCATCACCCTCAACAATTAGCATCTTTGATTTGACAAATAAAAAAAGGTTGGCCAGTGTCAACTTAAGCATGGACATCAGAAATGCGATACATGGTTTGGAGGTTTGGCCCTATGAAAGGCTACTGGATAGTTAGATGCAGATACAATGATCAAGATGCATTTGAAGAATATGCATCTCTAACGACAGAAGTTGTTGCAAAAAATAATGGCAGATTTCTGGTCAGAGGGGGGCAACAAATTCAAATGGAGAATGGCAATTTTGAACGCACCGTCTTAGTTGAATTTCCAAATATGGAGATTGCCAAAGAAGTTTATCAAAGCAAAGGTTATCAGGCAGCACTAATGATCATAGAATCAAGTGCTGATAGAGATTTTGTAATCGTGGAGGGATTGTGAGGAATTATTTAATTTATCGTTGCCTAATGTTCTCAGTTTTATTGGTGAGTTCTCTGGCTTTTGCAACGCCGCGAATCATCATCAAACACGCAACGTTGGTAGACGCAGCCAATCCGGTTAGGGAAAACATGACTGTTGTTCTTCAGGATGATGTTATTCAATTGATTGCAGAATCAGGTTCTGTGATGATCGATGCCCAAGAGGATACGATTGTTGATGCAAGAGGTAAATTTTTAATCCCTGGTCTTTGGGATGCTCATGTTCACCTCACCTTTATACCGGAACTGGATTACAAGACTGCCTATGATTTATTTCTTGCCAATGGCATTACCAGTATTCGTGATACCGGTGCAGTTCTGAGTAAATTGCAACCTGCAATCGATTATGCAAATGATAATCCAGACAAAACACCAAGATTGTTTTACTCCGGCCCGTTAATTGATGGCAGCCTTAGAGTATACAAAGGGAAAGAAGCCGGATTTCCAGAATTATCTATCGGTGTGGATGAAAACACAGACAGCAAGGCTGTGGTCAATGAGCTCTTAAATCAAGGGGTTAGTTTCTTAAAAACATATGAGATGTTATCAGCCAAAACTTTCTTGGGCTTACTTGCTATGGCAAAAGAAAAAAATCTTCGGGTTACCGGACACATCCCCCTCAGTATTGATTTAATCGAAGCCATTGATGCAGGTTTGGGCGGTATGCAACACATTAGAAATCTCGATTTAGCCTGTACAAATAATGCCGAAGAAATATTGGCTCAACGACAAGCATTGTTGAAAAATAAAGATTCACTTCCAGGATCGGCTTTAAGAAGCAAAATTCATCAATTACAACGGTTTGTGGCAATCGGGAATCTGGATGAGGAGCGCTGCAACAAGATCATCCGTCACTTGGCAGCGAATAATGTTTTTCAGACACCCACCTTAACGATCAATACACTTGATTCAAAGCGATTTTATGCACATCAAGAATGGCGTGATACTTACCAATTTCTGCCCAAAACACTGCAAAAAAGTTGGTACATTGGATCGATTGAAATGGCTAAAGAAGAAGTCAGTGAAAACGATAAAATCTTTGAAGACTGGAGCATGAAAATAGTGGGTCTGTTTAATAAAAATGGTGTCAAAATTATAGCCGGAACCGATACTCCCATTGGCTTTCTCACCCCTGGTTACAGCCTACACAAAGAATTGGAACTACTCGTTGAAGCCGGTTTGACACCTTTGCAGGCTTTGAGATCTGCGACCATCACTCCAGCAGAGTTTTTCAATCTCGAGAGCAAAATGGGAACGATTGAGCCTGGGAAATACGCAGATCTTGTTATCTTGGATAGCAATCCACTGGATTCCATTAAAAACACCCAAAATATCCATATGGTCATTGCAAAAGGTAAAATTAAATGACCTTTCTTGAGCTTGAGGCTATTTGTGTGTTGGAGTAAATTATAGGTATGAAAAAACTAATCATAATCGCTGGACTACTACTCATTGCCTCTAATGGTTGGACAGAAGATGGTGACTTGCCACCTGATGGCACTCTTATCAGCTATCATTCAAACGGACAAGTAAGGTTCACTGGAGAAGTAAAGGATAGGCAGAAATCAGGAGTATGGGGTTATTATTATGATAATGGACAACTTCAGCAAGAAGAGACATATAGGAATGGTAAACCAATTGGCACATGGAAAAGCTTTGATAGAGAGGGTAAATTAATTGCTGAACATTGGTATGGAAACGGAATCAAAGCCTCTGTCACACAAAAACAGCAAAACTATGTTGGCAGTGGATCGGTGAAAGTAAAGAATCCCAATAAACAATGAAAAAACTAGCCTTAATTGCTTGTTTGTTGCTTGCTGCTACCTATGTTTGGAGTGAAGATGGGTATCTCCCCTATGATGAATCCGCAAATGCAGAGATTGATCTCGCCTATGCAATTACTGAAGCCAATAAAGTAAACAAACATGTCCTCATTGAAATGGGTGCCAATTGGTGTCCTGATTGCAGAACCTTGGGTAGATACTTTCAACGCAAAGACATAAAAGTCTGGCTGGATGAGCGTTTTATTGTGGTTGCTGTGGATGTTGGTGAATGGGATAAAAATCTAGAGATCGCTGAAAGGTATGGGAACCCAATCAGTGAAGGTATACCATCACTGGTTGTGCTGGACTCCAAAGGGGTGATGCAGTTTGCAACTCTGGCTGGAGAACTTGCGACAGCCAGAAAAATGAGTGGAGATGATCTAATCGAGTGGTTGAATGAACAAGTTCAACCCATCCTTGATTGACTCGGTCTAACATGGCCAAAGAGATTAAAGAAATGAGAATTGCTGTCACTGGAGCAGCCAGTGGCATTGGTTCGGTGATTGCCAATGAACTTAGCTCCTTGGGTGCGCATGTTGCAATTTGCGATAAGGATGCAGAACGAGTGCAAGCCTTTGCTGCTGATCATGAAAATATCTTTGCAAGCGTAGGAAATGTTTCCAATGAAACAGATGTCATCGACTTTTTTAGTGGCGTGGAAGAAAAATTGGGTGGTCTGGATGCATTAATCAACAACGCTGGAATAGCAGGGCCAATTACCAACCTTGAAAAATTTAATTTTGCCGATTGGCAAGAAACCATATCGGTAAATCTCAATGGTACTTTTCTATGCAGCAAAGAGGCAATTCCAATGTTGCGTACTGCAGGAGGAGGATCGATTATAAATATTGGATCGACCTCATCTTTGTTCGGCACCCCATTAAGATCTGCTTATTCAGCAACAAAATGGGCGTTGATAGGTTTAACCAAAACCTGGGCCATGGAATACGGTCACGAAAATGTCCGCGTCAATGCAATTTGCCCTGGATCCGTCAATGGTCCCAGAATTGATAGAGTTATAAAAAAAGAGGCGGAGGAAAGAGATACCGATCCATCGGTTTTGAAAGAGGCCTATTTAAATCAAACCTCAATGCAAACATTCATCGATCCTGAAGAAATAGTTGGGATGGTGAAGTACTTGTTGTCGCCAATTGCACAAAAAGTCTCTGGACAAGCGATTGCTATAGACGGACACACAGAAAGCTTAAGTCAAGTCAGAATTCCAAAGGAAGACACTTAGTGAAAGCTGTTTGGTATGAACAAATTGGTGCAGCTGATGAAGTTCTAAGGCATGGCAATATCGACAACCCTGAAGTCAGTGATGGTGAAGTCCTGGTGAGGATCAGAACCTCAGGAGTCAATCCTTCTGATGTTAAAACAAGGGGAGGCGCAAGAGGTAAATTGCAATTCCCTAGGATTATTCCCCATTCTGATGGGGCAGGAAAGATTGAAGCAGTTGGCAATGGTGTCGATAAAAACCGGATTGGAGAACGAGTTTGGTTGTGGAATGGGGCGTTTGGTCGAGCTTTTGGAACCTGTGCAGAATACATTTCACTACCCGCAAATCAAGCTGTGGAAATGCCTGAAAATACTAACTTTGAAGCAGGAGCCTGCATGGGAATTCCAGCATCAACAGCCTATCACGGGGTGTTCTCAGGTGGCTCGGTCAAAAATAAAACTGTGTTGGTAACCGGGGGCGCGGGAGCCGTGGGCCATTATGCAATTCAACTTGCAAAATGGGATGGAGCGCAAGTGATCACAACGGTGAGTGGCCCTCAGAAAAGTTTAGCAGCCGAAGAGGCCGGTGCAGATTTAGTGGTTAATTACAAAACAGATGATGTTGTGGAGGCGGTGAATAGTTTTACCAACAGTGAGGGGGTTGACCGGATTGTTGAAGTCGAATTCGGTGGCAACTTAAGTGTCAGCGAACAGATCATTAAAACAAACGGAGTCATTGCCGCTTATGGTTCAGTTGCAGTGGACAATCCTGAACTCCCTTTTTACAATCTCATGTTCAAAAGCGCTGTCTTAAAGATGTACTTAATTTACATAGTTCCCGGCGAGGCAAGAATGAAGATTAACGAGGGCTTGACCAAAGCCTTGTCTGAAAATGCATTGATCCACCAAATTGCAAAATCGTTTGATCTGACTGAAACCATTCAAGCACACAAAACGGTTGAAGCAGGCAAACTGATTGGCAACACGGTCATTAATCTGGCTTAAGCAATCGGATGGACAAATACATAGTTATTATTAGCTGTCTTTTTTTCTGTTCCTCAGCGATTGCCGAAACTTCTGAAAACAGCTCTGTCCAGATTGGGAAAACAAAATATATTGGGGCTTACAACATTGAAAATAATCAATTTATTTTTAGAGGAATTCCCTATGCAAAACCACCAATCGGTGAGTTACGATGGAAATCACCTGTTCCTTTATCCAAAGAACCAAAAGTCATCAATGCTCAAAGCTTTAAACCGGCATGCATGCAGGATGAATACACCACTGTCTGGTACCAAGATGTGGCGGAGTTATTTGATAACCCTCGAACTGTTTTCCAACATGTCGATGAGGTAAGTGAAGATTGCCTCTATCTCAACATATGGACAAATTCACTTGATCAATCCAGTAAGAAACCTGTGATGGTATGGGTACACGGCGGAGCAGATACCGGAGGGTGGTCCTATGAACCCAATTATTTAGGTCATCATCTTGCTAGTAAAGATGTTGTGGTGGTCTCAATCAATTATAGATTGAATATCTTTGGTTTTTTCGCTCACCCTCAAATGCCCAATCAAACTGGGAATTTTGGTCTTGAAGATGAAATCATGGCCTTGCAATGGATCAAAGATCACATCGCATCTTATGGGGGTGATCCTGAAAATATTACCTACTTTGGCGAATCAGCAGGCGGTGCTCATGTTTCCTACCTGATTGCCTCTCCAAAAGGGAAGGGTTTATTCAAGAGAGGAATCATCCAAAGTGGTGCCTACAATCTATTTAATTGGACTTCAAAAAATAAGGCAGAGGAACTAGGACTGAAAACACAAACGATCTTAAATGCACCTGACTTACAGATCATGAAAACTTTATCGGCAGAAAGCATCTTGTCTGCTTCAATCGGTCTTAATCATCCCTATGGACCGAACATCGATGGTGTATTGATACCAAATAACCTAACTAAATTATTTGAGGAAGGTTCTTTCAACAACGTCGATCTCATGATAGGCAGCAATAAAAATGAGGATTACATGTACATTGATGAATCTGTCACAGAAAAAGATATTAATCGGCTTGTTGAGAATTATTATCCAGACGATCGAGACAAGATACTCTCATTGCTGGATTTGGAAGACCCTAGACTTGCCATGGATCATCTGACAACAAATCAAGTGACGCTTTGTCCTTCAGTTTTCATTGCCAGATCTCTTTCAAAGAACGGAAATAAGGTGTATCAATACCATTTCACTAGAATGCGACAAGGCAGTGAGAAGATCCTGTCTTATCATGGTGCTGAAATTCCCTATGTTTTTAATACCCATGATGAATGGCTGCCTACTAACTTAGTTGATTTGGAATTAACCAAAATTATGGCTAGTTATTGGGTTGAATTTGCAAAAAAAGGAACCCCTAATTCAATCAATAATCCAACATGGAAAGAATTTGGCACTGAAGAAAACTATTTGATATTAGACCTGCCATTAGAGAATTCATCAAAACTGGAAAACGAGTTTTGTGAAATTATGATTGATGAAATGGTGCAAAGAGCATCTAGATAGATCTCAAATACCATTCAAAATCTTTATTGCTAATCTGGGAGGCAAAACGATCCATTTCGCATCGTCTAGATCTTAAAAAAAGATCACTGTATTCAC
>CAZWGB010000061.1:0-7094 GCA_964633465.1 uncultured Woeseiaceae bacterium
AACCAATTGACAACGTGTTCAGTTCTGGCGCGGATGCCATTAACATTCCAGCTTGCTATTTTCATGTTGTTATTTTGACCTCAAGGTATACATTATTGAAATAATATGAAAACTGAAAGCAAAAAAGAATACGACTTAATTGTCATAGGTGCAGGCAGTGGCGGGCTTGCTGCCGCACAAAGGGCAGCAGAACATAAACAGCGAGTAGCCATTATTGAGATGGACCAATTGGGCGGCACCTGTGTCAACAGAGGGTGCATCCCTAAGAAAATCTATTGGTATGCCGCAGAGTTTGCTTATGATCTCAAGCACAGTGAAACTTTGGGGTTTGAGATCAATGACATCCAGCATAATTGGCAAACCTTACAACAAGCCTCCAGGCAATACATTGAGAAACTCAATAACATGTATCGCAGAAACTTGAGCCAAAAAAATATAGAAATAATCACTGGCCAAGCCTCTTTCCAGAACGCAAAAGAAATAAGTGTTGGAGGCGAAGCGCTGACAGCCAAACAGATTATTGTTGCCTGTGGCGCAACGCCTGTTGTTCCAGATATTCCTGGTGCCGAGCTTGGAATTACCTCAGATGATTTTTTTGAATTAAACAACCTGCCTAAGAAAACCATTATCGTTGGCAGTGGGTACATTGCCGTTGAGCTTGCTGGCATACTCAACTCTTTAGGTTCAGACGTCAAGCTGCTGGCAAGAAAGAACAGTATTCTGAGAAAGTTTGATCAATCAATACAAACAGCCGTGATCGATTACTTGGTTGAATCAGGCATTGAGGTTAACTTCAACACCAATGTTCTTTCGGTTAACGAGCATAACAATCAGCTTCGTGTTCAAACAGACAATAAGGAGTATGCTTTAGTCGATGCCTTATTGTGGGCTGTAGGGAGAAAGCCATTGGTTTCAGGCTTGGGGCTTGAGAGAACAAAAATCAAAAAAAATAAAAATAATTTTATTCAGGTTGATCAATACCAAACAACAAATGAGCCAAACATCCATGCAATTGGAGATGCTGTAGGAAACCACGAGCTAACACCGGTCGCAATTGCTGCAGGTAGAATATTGTCGGATAGGCTTTTTGGCGACAAAGAAGGATGGCTTGAATACAAAAATATTCCAACGGTTATATTTGCTCACCCTCCAGTTGGAACTGTGGGCATGAGCGAAAAAGAAGCGAGAGCTGCCTATGGGAAAAAAATCAAAGCATACGAAGCGAATTTTGTTTCTTTAAGGCACTCATTGAGCGGTATTTCCAGCGAGGCTTTGGTAAAACTTGTATGTTTTGGACAAGAGGAAACAGTTATTGGGTGCCATGTTGTTGGCCAAGGAGCAGACGAGTTACTACAAGGTTTTGCAGTAGCCATTAACATGGGAGCCCAGAAAAAAGATTTTGATAACACTGTTGCCATTCACCCTACTTTGGCAGAAGAATTAGTGACTTTGCGTTGATTAACTAGAATGCTTGGGGCATTTGCAGGATAAATGTAGTTGGTATATCTTAGGCTATTAAATAATTTTTTGAAGGCTGGGTTATGAGAAAGGCTATCTTAATAACGATCCTATTTTGTTCGACTCCTTTTGTGTCTGCTTCTGATCACGATCTATTGGATGAAAAAGCCTGTAAGGAAACCAAAGAAGGTATTGGGTATTTTTTAGGCGTTGCTGATTATCTTTTTAAAGAGAATGAAAAAAACAATAAAACAATGCAAACTGAAGAAGAAAGAAAAGCAAATGAAAAAGAACTTCTTGGTGGTGCAATTGCCTTTTCTCAGCTTGCTGCGAATTACTCAACTGTCTACGAAGTGTGGTGTAAAGACTAACGGTTTTAATTTTCCAGTTCTGCTTGGAGCTTCTGAATAATTTCTTGTGTTTTGGGGCGCACACCCCTCCATATATAAAAAGACTCAGCAGCTTGTTCAACCAACATACCCCAACCTTGAAGGCTTTTTGCTGAATTATTTTGTTTTGTCCAGTGCTGGAAAGGCGTTTCTCCATAAGCATAAGCCAAATCGTAACAAACAGACCCAGGAATTATAGTGTCAGGCATGTCTGGGATTTCACCACTTAAGCTTGCTGATGTTGCATTGATGATCAAGTCAAAGCTTCCAGATAATTGTTCTGAAGTTTGGCATATGATTTCCCCATAAGGCAAAAATTCTTCTTGCAATAACTCTGCTTTTGCCATTGTTCTGTTGCATAAAACAACGGACCCAACCAAAGAAGTAAACAGCATTGGCAGAATACCTCTTGTTGCGCCTCCAGCGCCAAGGATCAAAGTCCTGGAATTATCCAAAGAGATTTCGTTGTTTTTTAGGTCTTTTATTAATCCTGCACCATCTGTGCTTTCCCCATGTATTCTTCCATCTTCCGAGAAGGTCAAGGTATTGACTGATCCGCATGTTTGAGCGTTGTTGCTTAATGAATCAGCAAGCTGAAAGGCTTGTTCTTTAAATGGAACTGTAATATTTAACCCTTTACCACCCTCGGTGAAAAAACGTTCGATAGCATCGACAAAATTTTCATCTGTAGCTGAAATTCTTTGGTAATAAATATCATGGCCAACTTGTTGGCCAAACAATAAATGGATTTTAGGAGATTTACTGTGATTTATCGGGTTCCCAACAACGCCATAGACATCCATTTGTTACCTCTTAAAAAGGTTATTTTGATTATAACGGTTATCTGATAAGGCTGACAATTATGGCCTAATAGTTTTTCCTGAAGATAAATCAATAATAGTTGAGGGATTGTTAAAAGGACCCGTTGGTCTAAAGACTATGTAGTCCAACTGAGAACCCATTATTTTTTCTACTTCATCAGCTGATCTACAAGGTTTTTCACCGTGCAAATTAGCGCTTGTTGAGACAATAGGAAGCCCCATCATGCCACAGATATTTGTGATAAACGGATCATTGCTCAATCTAATTGCCAAAGTATTTTTAACTGCAAGCCATTGAGGCGCAGAATCGCTTGCAGGAACAACATAGGTTGTGGGTCTTGGTGTGGGAGTGGAAAAAAGTTTAAGCTGTTTGTTGTTCATATTCACCCAACCAGAAACAATCTCAATATTTGGGGCGAGCAAGACTAAGCCCATTTCCAATGTTCTTTTTTTGATTTCTAGAATCTTCTTAATGGCTTGCTCATTGCTTGGGTCACAACCAAGCCCAAAAACTGATTCTGTTGGGTAGGCTATTACGCCCCCATTGACTAATATTTGATGTATTTTTTTAATTTCCAAAGAGAATTGATTTAGAGATATTTGTTACTTGTTCTTATTTTTTCTTTTTTTTTCTTTCTTTTTTTTCTGTTTTTCAGTCAAAAGAGCAACACACTCTTCTTCTGTTAGGCTTTCCGGCTTCATGCCCTTAGGTACTGAAACATTTATTTTGCCATTGGTTATATAAGGACCCCATCGTCCTTCTTTAATTTTAACTTTAGAGTTCTTAAATTCATTAATATTTGAACTTCCTTTTTTGCTTGAAATACTTACAAGCGCTTCACTTAGATCAACAGTAAAAGGATCGCTACCCTTTCTGAGTGAATAATTTTGTGAACCTTTTTTTAGGTAAGGCCCATATGGACCCATAGTGGCAAGAATTGTTTCACCTGTTTCTGGGTCTTGACCTACTTCCCTTGGTAAGCTCAGGTACTGTAAGGCTCTTTCAAAACCTACATCTTCAATGTTTTCTCCTTTTATGAGGCTTACATATTTTGGTTTTTTGCCATCGTCTCCACTGCCAAGCTGCACCACTGGCCCGTAGCGGGTCTCTCTAACAATTATAGGTTCCAATGTATCTGGGTGTGTGCCGAGAATATTGTCAGCTGTCTTAAATAGGCCTAAAGCTTCTTCCAATGTAATTGTATACAGTTTTTGCCCTTCTTTAAGAGTCCCCCACTCAGGGTTATCGCCGGCATCAATATCCCCTCGTTGAACTGCAGGCCCGTTTTTCGTCATCCTTGCAAAAACTGGTTTGTTTGTTTCTGGATCTGTTCCAAGCAACCTCAAAGGATTCACATCTTTCCTTGTTATTTTTTCGCCTGTTGTTTTTACTTCTTCCTCCAGAGGAGACCAAAACAGATCCAAGATTTCCTTTTTGCTTTTAGATCCATTGGAGATGGCATCTAAATCATCTTCCATTTTGGAAGTAAATTCATCATTGATGTAATTAGTGAAGCTTGAGTTCAAGAAGTTACTCACCAGTCTGCCCATGTCAGAAGGCTCATATCGTTTTTGTTTGGAAACTATATATTCTCTTTCTACCAACCTAGACAGAATGCCAGCGTAAGTCGAAGGCCTGCCAATCCCTTTCTCCTCTAGGGTTTTTATCATGCTCGCATCATTATATCTAGGCGGAGGATCGGTAAAATGTTGTTCTTTGGTTAAGCTTAGAAAATCAACAACATCCCCTTCTTTTATATTGGGCGGTTTGTTGTTACGCGCCTCTTCTTTTGTTGCTAAGAGATAACCAGGAAACAATAGTTCCTGGTCAGAAAAGCTAAATAAAGCTAATTCGGGCTCATTATTGGGAACAAACTCGATGGTGGTTCGTTCAAAAACAGCGTCTTTCATTTGAGAAGCTATGGTTCTCTCCCAAATCAGACTATAGATTTTATGTTCATTGTCGTTTAGTTTTGTTTTTAAGCTGTCGGGCAGTATATTTATATCAGTCGGCGTTATTGCGCCGTGTGCTTCTTGTATGTTTATTGCCTTTTTTTTGTTTTTAAACTTTCTTCTTTCAAGAAACTCTTCCCCATAAAGAGCGACAATTTTCTCCTGAATTAGTGGTAATTTGGCAGCATCAATTTCAATGGAATCAGTCCTTATATATGTAATCAAACCATCTCCACCATCTTTTCCTGCAAAAAGTGATTGAGCACACCTCATAGTTTCCTTAGGAGCAAAGCCAAATTTTGCTGACGCTTGTTGTAAAAGGACTGATGTTCTGAACGGAGATTTTGGTTTGCGTTTTATTTGTTTGCATAAAATGGAAGCAGCCTTCATTCCATTCTTGCATCCAGTTTCTAGTTTTGAAGCAACATTTTGAACAAGGGCTTTGGACTCAAAAGTGAATTTTTTTACTGCCTCATTTTCATAGGCTACAAGTTTTGTTTCAATGGTTTTTTCTTTTTCTAAAAGAGCCCCGAGTGTCCAATATTCCTGGGGTATAAATGCTTCGATTTCTTTTTCTCTTTCAACAATCATCCTCAACGCAGGGCTTTGCACTCGTCCTGCAGAGTGGTTATTGCTTGGGAAAAGGCGCCACAAGAGAGGTGAGAGCGAGAATCCAAAATGCCGATCCAAAGCTCTCCTTGTTTCTTGTGATTTAACCAAATCCATTGCTATGTCTCTGGGCTTAACAATTGCTTCATTAACTGCTTCTTTGCTTATTTCATAGAACACAGCTCTTTTGATTTCTTTTCCTTTAATTTTTTTAGCATGTTTGGTTCTAAGAAGGTCAGAAACATGCCAAGCTATTGCTTCTCCTTCTCTGTCCGGGTCCGTTGCTAGTATGATCTCATCTGTGTCTTTCAGTGCCCCAGTTATTTTTTTAATCGCTTCCTCTTTTCCAGGAATGGTGATATAGGTCATTGCATAATCATTTGCAGGGTCAATAGCATCTTTTTTTGGTAATTCCCTTATATGACCAATAGTAGCCAAGACTTTATAATCAACACCAAGGTATTTTTCTATAGTCCTAGCTTTTGCAGGTGATTCAACAATAACAAGTTTTTTCATTGTTTCTTATCCATAAATGAAGCCGCGACAGGCGCGGCTAAAAAGAACAAAACATATAATGATTTTAATTCAGCTTCAAAGGCTTGTCCCAAAAAGCATTTGCCTCCAATGTGTGGAATTTTATATCTATTCCTGGTTCTTGAAAAAGCATTAATATACTCAATGCTTTTACCACCTCAATATCGAGAGGCTCAAAGCCAATAGCCATGAGTTTGTCAATCAACAGTTCACGCTTTAAAGGCGACAACAATCCAAATTTTTCAAGCCTTACAATATAGTTTTGACACTCTTCATCAAGCAAATTTTTTTCTTTGTCGCTTAAAACCCTTACTGAGAGTTTTTTTGGTTGTTGAATATCAATGGTGTTTGTAGGTTGATTAAAAACAGACACCCAGTCCATCGCATGCTCAATCATCTCTTCTTGGAATCCAGCAATAACCAACTCATTTCTAATTTGCAATTCGTTGTTTTGTTTGTTCTCGTGCTCATCTGAGTAGTACTCAAACAAATAAAGCAAAACATCGAGAAAAGCTTCTTTCGTTTTGTGGTTCATTTTATTAGGAAAAAAGTGGTTGTTTTGTTGAGAATGTACGAAAAGAAGCCTGAGGTCAAACTCTTTTTTAGTTTTTTAAATTTGTGATCTTTGCTTCTTGCCTTGCTGTCAAAATTGCTTGACAACATGATATCATGTCATCCCTTTGGTTATATTCGGTGGTATATTCTACATATGGAGAGACTAAAAATACTTGAATTTCCAGACAAAAGGCTGAGAAGAGTATCAGAAGCCGTAGCCGTTTTTGATCAAGGCATCAAAACACTATCTGCTAACATGCTGGTGACTATGTATGAAGAAAGAGGGGTTGGTTTAGCTGCGCCACAAGTTAACAAACCAATCCGCCTAATTGTTATGGATATCTCTGAAGATCGAGACCAACCCATGGTATTTGTTAACCCAGTTATTAGTTCATACGAGGGCAAAATTGAAAGCAATGAAGGTTGCCTTTCTGTGCCAGACATAAAAACTGATGTTAAACGTCATGAGACTATTTCGCTTAGTGCACAGGATTTAGAGGGAAACGCAATCTCTCTTGATGCTGATGGCCTATTGTCGATTTGCATCCAACATGAAATTGACCATCTTAATGGGAAGCTCTTTATAGATTATATATCTGATATTAAATTACAAAGACTAAGAAAAAAAATTTCCAAACAAAACAAAGCAGCAAGAATTGAAAAACAAAAAAACACCAGGCTCATATAAATGAGAGTTGTTTGAATCATGGCTGACTTATGAATATTATCTTTGCAGCTACTTCAAGTTTTTCAGAACAAACATTAATAACTCTCA
>CAZWGB010000062.1:0-7092 GCA_964633465.1 uncultured Woeseiaceae bacterium
TAATGTAAAGTCCAATACCTTTGTTAAGATGAGCTCGGATGACTACAATATTATTCGGGATCTCAAAAAAGCAAAGGATGCTCGCAAGAAAAAAAAGGGTTAGTACATCATAATTGAGGCTGAGTACAATAGTTGGTAATGACTTTTGTGCTTGGCCGATCTAATTGGAAGTAAATTAAATAAATTCGGATTCAACATAATGCAAATCAAAGATACTGAATGTCAGTCCTTGAAGTAAATGAACTTCGTGTTCGTTACAATGCCGGAAGCCCAGAAATACTAAAAGGTATTAATTTTGAGGTAGGAGAAAACGATTTTTTTGCTGTCATAGGTCCCAGTGGTGCTGGAAAATCGACCTTGATTCGTTGTATAAACAGGTTGGTAGAACCAAATTCTGGAAAGATTTTTTTCAAAGGTAGTGAGATAACAGGAATGTCAAACCGTAAATTACGTATGGTCAGACGTGATATTGGAATGATTTTTCAGGAATTTAATCTCATCGACCGGATGAGTGTAATGGATAATGTTCTTTCAGGGAGACTTGGATACACGGGTAATCTTAGGTCTTTTTTTAAAATATTTCCTCGAAAAGAAATAGAAAAAGCATTAAAACTCCTTGATCGAGTAGGTTTGAGTGATCAAGTGGACAAGCGAGCAGATGAACTTTCAGGAGGACAACGTCAGAGGGTTGGTATAGCCCGTGCGTTGATACAAGGTCCTAAATTGCTTCTTTTAGACGAACCCACGTCATCTTTAGATCCTAAGATATCAAGAGAGATCATGAGTCTAATTAAGGAGATGGCTATAGAACTTAATGTACCATGTCTTTGTAACATTCATGACGTTCAATTAGCAATGGAGTTTTGTAATAAAATTATCGGTATTAAAGATGGAGTGAAGATGTTTGATGGAACAACTGAGTCTCTTAATAAAGAAAAACTTGATGAAATTTATTTCATGGAAGTTCTTTAAGTTTAAATCTATGAAATCAGACCAATTATTGACCAAGACTGCCATCAATGTGGATGATATCCTTGTAAAACGAAATCGTGACAAGGTCTCTCACAGCATATTTTTTATGGTGATTATGGCATTGGTACTTTGGAGTGTAAATGTAACTATTATTGAGGACACTGATTGGGAACGCATGGGAAGCCTTGGTGAAGTGTTGGCTTCAGCCGGAAGATTTATTGGAGTCGACTTTTCTTTGATTCCAAATCTTCTCGAACCTGCTATTGAAACATTCATGATTTCTTTTTTGGGCACTCTTCTTGGCGTAATAATTTGTATTCCAGCAACTTGGTTCGGTGCCCTGAACATAACCCCATTCAAACCAATCACCTATCCCATTGGTCGTTTTATGATGACCATTAGCCGCTCCATACACGAGATTGTTTGGGCTCTTTTTTTTGTAGCAGTCCTGGGATTAGGTGCACTTCCGGGAATATTTGCTATAGCTGTTCGCTCTGTCGGTTTTATAGCAAAGATGTCTGCAGAAGCTATTGAGGACATTAAACTAGGTCCAATTGAAGCTATTCGTGCTACAGGTGCCAATCGTTTCCAAGTATTGCTTTACGCCATTTTACCCCAGGTTATTCCACAAGTAATTGGAGTTATTCTATTTGAATGGGAAATCAATATTCGTCGTTCTGCTATTCTTGGCCTTGTAGGGGCTGGTGGCCTAGGGCTTGTCTTTTTTCGACAAATGAACACCTACAACTATCATGGAGTAACTACAGTAATACTAGCGATCCTAGTAATTATAATTTTTGGAGAAATAGTATCTCATTTTTCCCGCAAACGAATGATTTAAGTGTGTTAAAACTAAATTTATTAAATCATGGATTCCATTAACAAAAAAATATCTCCAATTAAACCTATTTCTCAAACGAAATGGAAAAGGTTGAAATATCCGGACTCATATATCAGTTACTGTTTGTGGCTTTCTGCACTGGTTTTTATTGCATTTTCCATTGAATACTTGAACATTCCTTT
Organism: uncultured Woeseiaceae bacterium; assembly: GCA_964633465.1. Taxonomy (GTDB): domain Bacteria; phylum Pseudomonadota; class Gammaproteobacteria; order Steroidobacterales; family UBA11654; genus DTSX01. The sequence goes on from CAZWGB010000062.1 coordinate 1,996, forward strand.
GAACCGCCTTCTGGGTATGATGGGTCGAATGGGAGACATCCTGGCCAATCGCTATTATCCGCCGGACATCGAGTACATTATGGATCTCGATTATGCTAAAAGCATACTCGAAACTATACAAATGGCCTATCTGGGTGCTTTATTTGGACTTGTTGCCACGGTCCCACTGGGTTGGTTTTCATCTTTCAACATGACACCTTCCAGGCGCTATGTATATCCAATAGCGAGGTTGGCCACCATGACTTTCCGAGCTGTTCATGAGATGATTTGGGCAATATTATTCGTTTCCATTCTAGGTTTTGGAATGTTTTCTGGAGTTCTTGCGTTGACTTTCTTTTGTGCCGGTTTTGCGGGCAAACTGTTAGCCGATGAAATTGAGGCTATTGATATGAACCCCGTAGAAGCTATCCGAGCCAGTGGTGCTAACCTTTTCCAAGTTATGATATATGGTGTGTTTCCACAGATTCGTGTTGCATTCACAGGTATAGCCATCTACACCTGGGATGTTGCCTTCCGTGCAGCAACTGTGGTTGGGTTTTTTGGTGCTGGAGGTATGGGATGGTATTTAAAACGTAATGTGCTACAAATTGAAACTGAACGTGTTACCTCCATTTTGCTTTCTATTCTTGTCTTGGTATTAATATCTGAAATACTTTCAGCTTTAGCCCGTGATAGGGTAATGCGGATGAAATAAATTATTGATTTCAAATAGTGTGTTTTTTGACAAAAAGAAAATAACGTAAACAAAATATCTCACTGAATTGAGCGTAAAGTTTTTAAAATTACTAATCTAAAGGTTAATTATGGTTTCAAAAAAAATTAAACTTAACGAAGTAGAATATGCTTGGCCGAAACGGCCAGTCGTTGTTGTTTGTATTGATGGTGGTGATCCAGAATACATCAACGAAGGCGTTAAGGATGGAATTATTCCAAACATTGAGAGTTTCATGAACAAAGGTTTTTATTCTGTAGCACAAGGATCTATGCCAAGTTTTACCTGTCCAAACAATATGTCCATAGTTACTGGTTGTGAGCCAGCTGTTCATGGGATTTCTGGTAACTTTTTTCTAGATCGAAAGACTTCTAAACCTGTTGTGATGACTGGTCCAAATTTACTTCGTACTCGCTCAGTTACGAGCGAGTTTTCCAGGCATGGAGCCAAAGTAGTTTCTATAACTGCGAAAGATAAGTTACGAAAACAACTTCAGAAAGATATGAATCTTTCTAACGGTTCGGTGAGTATGTCATCACAATTCGCCCAAGATTGTTCTAAGAAGGAAAATGGTATTGAAAATTTTCTAGAATTCGTAGGTCTGCCACAGCCGGGAATGTACTCTGCAGACCTATCATTATTTGTACTGCAAGCAGGGGTGAAGTTTCTTGAAGAGAGAAGACCAGACATTCTGTATCTGTCGCTAACTGACTTTATTCAACATATGCATGCACCAGGGACTGATGTTGCAAATCAATTCTATGGTGAAATGGATACTCTCTTTGGGCGTATGGTAGAACTGGGAGCTTTGGTTGCGCTTACTGCAGATCATGGTATGGGGGATAAGGCTGATATTAAGGGGGATCCTAATGTAATATGGTTGCAGGATATCTTGGATGCTGAACTTGGAGAGAATGAATGTACTGTCATTTGTCCAATTACAGATGCCTTTGTTGGCCATCATGGAGCACTTGGAGGTTTTGTAAGAATCTATATCAATGGCAAAGTAAAACGAGAAAAGGTAGTTAAAATAGCTCAAGATCAAACTGGTATCGAGAGGGTATGGTTAGCTGAAGATGTTGCCTCTGAACTGGAACAACCTTTAGATCGTGAAGGTGACGTTGCAGTCATGGGCGACAAGTCGACGGTGATAGGAGGACGTGAAGTCGATCATGACCTCTCTGCCTTGAAAGGGAATAGGTTACGTACTCATGGTAGTTTGCATGAGGCGAATGTTCCTTTCGTGATCAGTGACCCATTGATTCCTTCTTATGCCGAGCGTCAGAAAAAAGCTACATTACGAAGCCATGAGATATTTGACTATGCCTTGAATGGAGTTGCTTAAAGTTGAAAACAAAGTTAGAGAATATTGTACTTAAAGCATGTTACGTAATATTAAAAACCCAGTTTCTAATCCATGTTGGTTTTACTAATAAAGACTTACCTGATTTATTTTTATCTCAATAATGATGCTATAGATTATTCTCAACAAAATAAATTTGTTATCGTGGATATCATTCAAAATGAGTGGCACAAATTGGCATTTATAAACACCTCCTTATATTCTTGATTCAAACACCAAATTTTATACTGAATAACATGTATTGTTTTAAATTTGGTAAAATTTCATTCTAAATTTTATTTATATTATTTTAATGATGCCTGTGTGAATCATCTAAAAAAACATTTTTACAAATATTATTAATCACTTAATTGAGTTGTGATATGTCTGAAGGAAAAAATAATTCAAGAGAACAATTTGTTACTCCGGATTTAGGCTTTACTCCAAAAGGGCTTTATATAGGCGGTGAATGGTTAGAAAGCGTGAAGGGGAAAAGATTTGAAAGCATTAATCCAGCAAATATGGAAATATTAGGTGACGTACCCTTAGCTGATGAGCATGATGTAAATCGAGCAGTTATGGCAGCAAAGAATGCATTTAATGACTGGAGAAGAATGCCTATCAAGGAAAGAGCTGGTTATCTGGTTGCCCTGGCTGATAAATTACAAGACAATCGAGATGAATTAGGTTTGATGGATTGTTTAGATTCTGGAAATACCATTGCTGGAATGAAAGGAGATGTTGATTGGTCTGCAGATACTTTGAAATATTTTGCGGGCTTGATTACTGAAATCAAAGGCGAATCATTTTCTGAAAAACCTGGTCATCTGAATTTTACCCGCAGAGAACCTTATGGTGTTGTGGCTAAGATTAATCCATTTAATCATCCACTCCGTTTTTGTGCAGAGAAATCCGCATCAGTTCTTGCTGCAGGGAATACAGTTGTAATGAAGGCATCTGAACAAGCACCATTGTCAAGTTTAAGATTTGCTGAAATTTGTCATGAAGTCCTTCCACCTGGTGTCGTGAATGTATTGACTGGCGGAATTGCTTGTGGTCAGGCAATGGTCAGACACCCTGATGTGCGACGTGTGGGAGTCGTTGGTTCCGTCTCAACTGGGAAATCCATAGCAAAAGATGCAGTAGAAGATCTTACTCATGTTACATTGGAATTGGGGGGTAAAAATCCGGTCATTATTTTTCCTGATGTTGATCCAAAGGAAGCTGCTTCCTTTGCAATTAAAGGTATGAACATGAACCGTCAAGGCCAGTCATGCAGTTCTACTTCACGTGTGTTTGTTCACCAAGATATTCAAAATGAAGTGATTGATGAACTGAAAATATTGATTGAAAAGTTGCCAGTTGGATTACCATGGATAGAGAGCAATGAAGTGGGACCAATTGTTTCACAACGCCAATACGATAAAATTTTGGATTTTATCACTTCAGCAGGGCAAGAAGGGGCTACATTGGTCTCAGGAGGAGGTTCTCCGAATGAAGAACTTCTTAGTAATGGTTTTTTCATTCAGCCAACTGTCTTCAGCAATGTCAAACCTGAGATGCGAATTGCAAGGGAAGAAATTTTTGGTCCTGTAATGTCTGTATTTAAATGGAATAACTACGAGAATCTTATATCAGTAGTAAATGGACTCGAATTTGGACTTACAGCAATGATAGTCACGAATAATATGAAACAGGCAATGGAAACATCGGAGCGAGTTGAAGCGGGATATATTTGGATAAATTCAAACGGACGTTATCTTGGGGCGCCATATGGCGGGTGGAAAGCTAGTGGTATTGGTCAAGAGGAGTGTTTTGATGAACTTCTCAGTTACACCAGAATAAAAAACGTCAATTTGCGTTGGTAGATTCATTATAGTAAATCAAATATTAAAAAATTATTTCTAATTTTTTAATATTTCATCATATTGAAATTGCTTATTTAACTCCTTATATCTATGCAATGTTAAGAAATTTAAATTTTATATTATTTTTTATATTTGAATTTAATATATAGATTATGCAAACAGATCTTTTATAATTTTGCGAGACACAAAATTGATCCTACAGCAAGAACCATAGCCCATATTTTTGATGTTGTGAAGGTCTCCATTTTCAAAGCAACCGAAAGTAAGAGTGCAATCAGAAAGCTCAAGTTTGCGATCGGAATGACGGTACTTGCCTCACCATGTTGTAACGCAAGCATCAGGAAATTGGTGACTCCAACAACTAAGAAAGAAGATAGGCATATAAAACGTGTTTTTACCCAAGTGATTCTGAATCTTCGTTCGCGCCAGAGTACGTAAACAGCACCTCCCACAATCCAACTGGATGAAATAATAAGAAGCATTGAGTTGTGGTCAGCCCCTTCAAGGAAGCCTGCTTTGGTGCTCACTCCAAATGCGGCTCTAAAAAATGAAGCAACAGCAGCCACTCCCACAAACAAAAGTAACTGTTTTTGATTTGAGGATGAGATCTCTCCTTGATAAAGAAAAAGCACTGAAATCAATCCAATTAAGATTCCAAATCCCTTAAACCATCCAAAAGGTTCGTTTAAAAAAACAAACGAGAGCAAAATAACTCCAATGGTATTCAAACGATAGATTGTAGCTCCGAGACTTACTTCGATGTATCTAAGGCTTTCTAAAAGTAGCAAGTTTGAAAGTGTGACAAAAGCCCCTGCCATCAATCCAAAAATTAGAGTTGCGTTATTGAATTCGATTGGGGTTTCTTGAATTTGGGCAAGACTCCATTGAGCCAAAGTCCAAATAAGGCCAACACCAAAAATGAGCATTCCACTTGAGTGTCCTTCGATTGAGTAGCGTTTGAAGAGCACATCATTACAACCCGTCAAAAACAAACATAGCAAAGCGAATAAAACGGCATAACTCATTATTTTATTCCGTTTTCATTTGAAGGGAAACTAATTTTGCGCTTTGTTTGCTGCAGTTCAAATTTATTCATGTCGTGTTTAAAGGCATTTTCAAGTACAGAGAATCGTCAAGATAATCGTGAAAATGCACGGTGGTTTGTTGATGCTCCA
>CAZWGB010000063.1:0-6522 GCA_964633465.1 uncultured Woeseiaceae bacterium
ACAGAAACAATCTGAAGCTATCGAGACAGATTCTGACATCAACATTAAGGTTGTGGCTGTAGCAAATTCTAGGAGGATGATTCTTGAAGAATCTGCAATTACAGAATCTGAAATTGATCAATTAAATGAAGAGCAAAATTCAGAGAAATCAGACCTTAATAGGATATTAGATCATCTGGCCTCGACCCCAGGAGCAATAAAAGTTGTTGTTGATTGCACTGCATCCGAAGATGTGCCCACGATGTATAAATTATTTTTCTCTTCAGGCATCCATGTCATTACCGCCAATAAGAAAGGTCTGAGTGGATCAATAGAACTCTATGATGAGATCATGCATTATTCTAAATTCAATCGTAGAAGCTTTTATTATGAAACCACAGCTGGTGCCGGATTGCCTTTTATCAAATCGTTGCAAGACCTTATCCTAACTGGTGACAAGGTCCATGAAATTGAAGGGATATTTTCAGGAACACTTTCTTATTTGTTCAATACCTATGATGGCAGCATACCTTTTTCAAAAATCATTTCTGATGCTAAAGATAAGGGTTTTACTGAACCAGATCCGAGAGAAGATCTATCCGGCATGGATGTTGCTCGAAAACTAGTCATTCTGGCAAGAGAGATGAATTTAAAAATCAATACAGATGATATTGATCTGCAGAGTTTAGTTGACCAGAAACTGAAGGATTTAAGTGTGGATGAGTATCTTGAAAAGCTTAAAGATTATGATTCTGAAATGCAGGTAAAATTCCAGAAAGCACAGAAAAACAATAAAGTCTTGAGGTATATTGCAAGGCTCAATTCCACTGGGACTGCCACAATAAAACTCGAAGAAGTTGATTCTAATCATCAATTTGCTCAATTGAATGGCAGCGAGAATATAATACTATTTAAAACCGAACGATATTCTGATTACCCATTGGTTCATAGAGGATCAGGTGCTGGACCTAGTGTTACTGCTGCAGGTATTTTTGCAGATCTATTAATGGTTTCCATTCAACTGGACCGTCTTAAGAGATCTAATATGGATTAAGTGAATTTCTTGTTGGGACAATTGTTATATGAAATTTATAAGCACAAAAAATAAGATTGAAGTAGAAGCCGAGGAGGCAATTTTTAGTGGAACGGCTGCTGATGGTGGTTTGTTTATGCCGTCAATAATTCCAAAAGTTGAATCCAATGATTTTAAAGATACAGAGAACTTCCAACTTTTTTCCAATAAAATGCTTAGTCTTTTTTTCAAGGAAACTATTCTTGAAAACAAACTCAATGCGGTAGTGTCCGAGTCATTAAATTTTTCCGTTATTCAAAGAGACTTATCCAAAGATCAGATGCCAATTTCAATGTTGGAGTTATTTCATGGCCCGACTGCAGCTTTCAAAGATTTTGGTGCACGTTTTTTGGCCTCATCAATGAATGCGATAATGGAACAACAAGCAAATCCGAAAATCGTAACAATACTGGTGGCTACTTCTGGAGACACAGGCGGCGCGGTTGCTTCCGCATTCCATCAAAGGCAAGGATTTAATGTAGTTGTTCTTTTTCCTAAAGGACGCGTTTCACCAAGGCAACAACATCAGCTCACTTGTTGGGGTAATAATGTAGTTTCTGTGGCAATTAATGGAGAGTTTGATGATTGTCAAAGACTTGTCAAAGAAGCTTTTTCTCAGCAAGAGAAATTTAAAAATCAAACTCTATGTTCAGCCAACAGCATAAACATTGGCAGGCTTCTACCACAAGCAACCTACTATGCATGGTCAAGCCAGCAGTACTTTTCAAAATATGGAATGCATACCAGTTTTATTATACCTACAGGTAATTTAGGGAATGCATATGCTTGTTTTGTTGCTAAGGAGATGGGTTTTCCCATAGAGAAAATCGTGTTTGCGACTAATGCCAATAGAACCATACCTGATTTTCTGGAGACAGGTTCTTGGCAACCCAGACCTACCGAGCCAACACTGGCCTCAGCAATGGACGTTGGTAATCCAAGTAATATGGAAAGATTTTTTTATTCTTTTAATAACCATCAAAGCTTAATGAATATTCTTCGAGCCGTGTCAGTCACTGATGAACAGATAGTTGAACAAATAAGAAAAGAGTTTAAAGACAATCAAATACTTTGTTGCCCTCATACGGCAACCGCTTTATATGCCTATCGTATGCTTTCTGAAGAAGAAAAACGAAGAGGACATTGGTGTGTTGTTTCTACAGCGCACCCAGCAAAATTTGAAAACATAGTTGAGCCGATCATCGGTGAAGAAATTACGGTACCTGAGAAGCTTGCAGAGCTTCTTGAGCTTGATTCATCTTTTGTGTCGATTGACCCGGAATTGTCGCAATTGATAAAAGTTATTGCTGCAGCTTAAAGAAAAGTCTTTCTGCGTTTTGAGAAGTTATTAAAGCCAGTTCTCCGATATCTATTTTTTTATATTCAGCAACTGCTTGGGCAACATGGGGAATAAAACACGGTTCGTTTCTTCTTGTTTTTAATTCTTTCTCAAGCACCTTAGGCATAAGGTATGGTGCATCGGTTTCAATTAATAATCTATCAATCGGGATGTATTGCATTGCATCAATAAGATTCTGATTTCTTCTGGGATCGCATAGCCAGCCGGTAACGCCAATATACAGACCAAGATCCAAATAATCTTTTAATTCTATGCTCCCTTCTGTAAAGCAGTGAGCGACACCACCAATCAATTGGGATTGATAGTCTTTCAGTATTTCTACAAAGTCCTGATGTGAGTCGCGTTGATGCAAGAATACTGGGAGAGAATTTTCAACAGCTATATCCAACTGTATTTTGAATATTTGTTTTTGTTCGTTTGGTTCCGAGAAATTTCTACAATAATCAAGGCCTATTTCACCTATGGCTACAATCTTTCGATGAGTTAATAATTGTTTAAGCTTAACTTCAGTTTGTTCTTCCACATCTTTGGCATTATGAGGATGCACCCCCGCTGTTGCCCAAAGTGTATTTGAATATTGTTCAGTCAATTCAATTGCTTTTTTTGTGTCTTTGATGGAGCTTGCGGTAACAATTATTTTCTCAATCCCAGCATCTAGACTTCTTTTGATCACATCATCCATATCATGATCAAAGCTTTTGTGGGTTAGGTTTGCCCCAATATCAATCACTTTGCCATTTGAAGAGTAGAGCTCCAGCGATCATAAAAATAATAGATGTTGCAACTAAAACACTCAGTTCAAAACTGATATCTAAGATTGTTGCCCCATCAATCATGACTGCTCTAGCTGCGGTTAATGTGTGGGTAAGAGGAAAAACATTAGCAAAATTTTGTATCCACTGAGGCGATCCTTCCAAGGAAAAGAATACACCAGATAAGGTCATCATTGGCCATGTCATAAGGTTGAGTAATCCTCCAGCCAACTCTTCACTTGAGACTCTTGAAGCAATCAGTAAGCCCATTGAAATGAGTGAAATGGCTCCCAATATGCCAATTAGAAGTAATAAAAAGTAACTTCCTTCCATTCTTGTTTCCAATATATAACTCGCCCCAACGTATATAAAAATTGCCATGGATATAGCAAGAATCAATCGAGAAAGTACTTGAGCGACAATGAATTCTATTGCATGTAGTGGTGTTGCTTTAAGTCTTTTAAGGAAGCCATTTTTTCTATAACGCACAATTACGTAGCCCACGCCAAATAAACAACCAAACATCAAATTCATTCCAAGTACCCCAGGCAATAGCCATTCGACATAACGTATGTTTTTTCCCTGAACAACTCCTTTGATGAATCCTTCCCCTGAAGATTGAAGAAGAATTTTCTCAACAATATAACCCGATGGCGACTCTTCATTAATCCAGTATCGAGCCACAGGTTCATCGAGATCAATAAGCATGTCTAATTTGTGTCTTCTAACTGACTCCAATCCAGCATCCTGATCAACTATTTGGATTTTATTAATGTAACGAATATCCATAAAAGGATGATCAATTTCATTCACGACTGGATTGTCTGTTAGAACTCCTATTTTGAATTGATTTTGCTCTCCTGTAGAAAAGACAAAATTAAGACCGAAAAGAACAACAACTGGAAACATTATATTCCAGGACAAAGTACCTCTGTCTCTTACAAATTCGAGGTTTCTTGCATAAAAGACTGCTAAAATTCTTGCTATCACGACCGGAGTTCACTCCCTGTTAACTTGAGAAACAAATCCTCCAAGTTAAACTGCCTGATTTTTAACTTATCAACAGATATATTTTGTTCCTTTAAGAGATTTAAGGTAGTTGCAATATCTTTTGTGTATATTTCTAAATACCCATATTTAAACTGATATTCAAAGGGTAAAGTAAACTCGTGATTTGCTACTTCATTTTCAGGCAACTCCAAAACCACTTCTTTAAAGTGCTGGGCTATCAATTGCTTTGGCTCACCATGGGCTATTATTTTACCTTTATCCATTATGGCAATCTCATCACACAAAAAATCCGCTTCTTCCATGTAGTGAGTGGTGAGAATAAGAGTAGTGTTTCTTAGTTTTATTTTCTCCACCATGTCCCAGAAATTTCGTCTAGCTTGAGGGTCAAGACCTGTTGTTGGTTCATCCATGAACAGTAATTCAGGCTGATTTACCAGTGCAATTGCAACCAGCAGTCTCTGTCTTTGACCTCCCGATAATTTACGATTGTCTCTTGATAAGAGGTTTTGCAATGAACATTCTTCAACTATCTCATCAAAATTGGCAGGATTAGGATACAGTCTGTGAAACAACAGCAATGTCTCTTTGACAGTAAGAAACTCTTGGAGGGCAGTTGTCTGGAACTGAATACCCGTTTCTTTTTGAAAATCACGATCTAACGGTCGATTTTTGTATAGAATGCTGCCCCCGTCAGACTCTGTAATACCTTCTATAATCTCAATTGCAGTAGTTTTTCCGGCTCCATTGGGACCAAGTAAGCCGAAGCAGGTTCCCTGTTTGACTAAAAAACTGATTCCATCAACCGCTCTGACACCTGGGTATTCTTTTCTCAAGCCCTGGACTTCAAGTATAGTAGGTATTCTATCAGCGGCATTATTCATCCTACCAATTGTCTGATCATGTAATGGAGAATACCTCCATGTTGGAAATACTCCCATTCTTTTGGAGTATCAATTCTTACTCTCACTTTGAATTCTTTGGATGTCCCATTATTTTCAGTGACGAGCACACCAATTTGAGTTGCACTTGGTTCAATATTTTGAATCGAGTAGTTTTCAAATCCATTTAAATCAAGTTGTTCAGCATTCTCACCATTTTCAAATTCCAAAGGCAAAATACCCATGCCAATCAAATTTGATCTATGGATTCGTTCATAAGATTCAGCAATCACCGCTTTAATGCCAAGTAATGCTGCTCCTTTGGCCGCCCAGTCTCTTGATGATCCGGTGCCGTATTCCTTGCCAGCAATTACAATGAGATCTGTTTTATTTTTTTTATATTGCATCGCAGCTTCATAAATGGATATTGGCTCAGAGTCTTTCAGTAGTTTTGTCCATCCACCTTCAGTTCCAGGCGCTAAGTGATTCTTGAGTCTGATGTTGGCAAAAGTGCCCCGCATCATTACCTCATGGTTGCCTCTTCGTGAGCCATAAGAATTAAAATCCCTTCTTTTTATGCCTCGTTCCTGCAAATACTGACCGGCTGGTGAGGAGGGGTCAATGCTGCCTGCAGGAGAAATATGATCGGTGGTTACAGAATCACCAAGAAGAGCAAGGACTCTTGCTTGATTAATGTCATTGATGGGAGGCACCTCTTGAGTCATTGATTCAAAATAGGGCGGTTTTTTGATGTAAGTTGAATCGTCTTCCCATTCAAACATTTCACCTTTTGGTGTTGTCAATTCTTGCCAATCAGAGTCTCCATCAAGGGCATTCTGATAAGCTTGATTAAACATTTCAGGATTGATGGTTTTGTTAATTAAGTCATGAATCTCTTTTTGGGACGGCCAAATATCTTTGAGGTAAACAGGATCACCTGTTTTTGAATTACCAATGGGTTCTTTTTCAAGATTGACCATAACAGAACCGGCAATGGCATATGCTACTACCAGGGGCGGTGATGCAAGAAAATTCAATTTGGCTAAGGGGTGAATTCGACCTTCAAAATTTCTGTTCCCTGAAAGTACGCTTGATCCGATTAATTCCTCGGAGGTTACGGTTGCAGTAATTTCAGGGTTTAGCGGTCCAGAATTACCAATACAAGTAGTGCATCCGTATCCCACGATATTAAATCCAAGCGACTCTAGATCATCCAAAAGACCTGTTTTTCTCAGGTATTCAGTAACAACTTTTGAGCCGGGGGCTAGGCTTGTTTTAACCCAGGGCTGAGATGTTAAACCTAATTTTTTTGCACTCCTCGCCAAGAGACCTGCTGCCATCATAACTACAGGATTTGATGTATTGGTACAACTGGTGATTGCTGCAATTAAGACAGAACCATTGGATAATTCATCAGTTTTAATTTCCTTGCCATTCATTTCACTCTTAACAGCATTCGGAATTTGACTT
>CAZWGB010000064.1:0-6161 GCA_964633465.1 uncultured Woeseiaceae bacterium
GTACTTGAGCAGTCTCACCACCGTGGATCTCGATTATTTCACTGGAATTTAGACGATATTGGCCACAATTCGGAGCGAGAAAATGATCCATTATGCTGAGTAGTCTTTCATCAGATATCAGATCAATATAGTTCGGTGCTTTGCTGATTAAGCCATTCAATCTAACTGTCTGATAGCCAAGGAAATCCTGTGCTTCAGGCTCGCCATAGTCGTAAGGTATATAGTTATCGATGGAGGTTTGAATCGCCGTATTAAAGTCGTCTAACCATTCTTGACTGACAAATTCATCAACAATAGCGGCACCGTCTCGTTCAAGAACCTCGATTATATCTTCGGTTGAACAGCTTGAGGGTAGGTGAGTTAGCTTAGCCATGTTAAGATTTACTTAGTTCAACAAGCTCATAGTAGGTTTGCATATAGCCACCAACAGCTCCTTTCAAAAATAAATACTCACCATCATTCGTACACCAAATGTCATATGGAGGATGTTCTTCTGGAAGTCCTGGAGTACCAACAAATTGAAAGTGAAGAGCATCAAAAGTTCCAGCTTTAACAGTAACGGTTTCCTCACCAACAAAATTGATGGTCATAGTAATTGAAAATAGCATAGGACCTGTTGCACCTCGATGATCTGGTGATGACAATACCACTTCACCTATATTTTGTGGTCCGTTATTTTTATTACGATCGTACAATCTTAAATGCCAAGCGTCGCAAGCGATTGCATGATTTTGAAATGTCTTTAAGCGACCATCAGTTTGTATTTTTTTACTTAATCTCCCTTCAGGTGTTGTAACCACTTCACATTCAGCAAAGTCTTCGCCAAAATTAAACCAACCTGTCCCCATAAATTTATCATCTACAGATATTCTGACAAAACAGTCCAAGGGCAGCCAATTCTGATCCAATGAGTATGTAATGTCTCGCATTACCGCTGGTCGATCATCTATTTCACAATGAGCTACAATTTTTCTGTGGCCGTTGGCGTGTTTGTTGATGATGAAGTATTCCCTACCCCTTTCTTGTCCTTTACGGTCTTGTTTTTCACTGAGATAAATAATTTTCCCTATTACGGTTTCGTGGTCTTTTTGCAGAATGTTATTTTTATTCACTGACAATCTCTTTGTCTTGGTCTTCTTCCTCACCTAGCTCTCTTTTTATTTCGGGTGATGAATCATCTTCTGGTTGTACTTCTATAACCGGTTCTGCTTTGCCAAAACGAACTAGTAGATTGTATTGAGCTGTCTCATCGAGTCTTTTGACCGAAATAATGGAATGCCTTTCATTATAGATGGAATTTGGGATCAGTAAATCATCGCCAGCAAAACCACAAATTCGTCCACTCCATGAGGCAAAACTGATCATATCCGAGCCTGTTATCGAAGTGGCAGGTGGGCTGATTTCAATGTGATAAGCTCTTGAGCTTGGTCTGCCATAGATAATTAGATTGCTACGATCAAGTACCATATAATCTTCAATATCCCTAGAGTTAAAACAACTGGACCCTTCCATCATGGTGTATCTTGGTTTACTTTTATTGCTTAATTCTGCTTCTTGCCCACAACTGGTAATTAGTATAAGTGGTTGCAGCAGTAAAATAAGGTATAGAGTGTTGCGAGAGGAACTCATTATAATATTTTCAAATCTACTGTTAAAAATTAATTATTTAAGTCAGAATACCATTTCTTAAATTATATTATCCTTGGTTACAAATAAACAAAATTACACAAATAAAATTCTATGGATAAAATTCTAGTCTGCATAAAAAGAGTTGTCGATTACAATGTTAAAATTCGGATCAAGCCCGATGAAACAGATGTTGTTACTGAAGGTGTGAAGATGAGCATAAACCCTTTTGATGAAATAGCTCTGGAAGAAGCCTTGCGAATCAAAGAGAGTGGTCAAGCTAACGAAGTCATCATTGTTTCTGTTGGCACTGATGATTGTCAACAACAACTGAGAACTGGACTTGCGATGGGTGCTGATCGTGCAATTTTAATTGAACATCCTGAAAATACAGAACCTCTTACCGTAGCTAAACTACTGCATCAAATCGTTCAACAAGAACAGCCCGAGCTGATACTTATGGGTAAACAAGCCATTGATGACGATTGCAATCAGACAGGACAAATGCTTGCTGAATTGTGTTCTTTTTCGCAGGCAACCTATGCTTCAAAACTAAGCGTTGGTGACAACTCGCTGGAAGTAACTCGTGAGGTGGATCAGGGTCTTGAGGTCTTGGAGATTGATCTGCCAGCAATCGTCACAGTTGATCTTCGCTTGAATGACCCAAGATATGTGAAATTACCTGACATTATGAAAGCTAAAAAGAAACCATTGGATGTCCTTACTCCTAACGATCTTAATATATCTATGGATCCATTCTTCAAGGTAATCAGTGTTACAGAGCCACCACCAAGAGAGAGTGGGATTCTACTCAATGATGCTGGAGAATTGTTTGACGTTCTTAAAGCAAAAGGCTTAGTGGAGTAATTGTATGGATACTGATATGAAAGTTTTGGTTGTTGCAGAGCACAACGATGGTGCCATTAATCCTAGCACTTCCAAAACATTGTCTTGTGTCGCTGAGTTGACATCACTTGGAGCTGACCTATTGGTGATGGGAAATAATTCTGTTCTTGCAGAACAGGCGGTTGGATATCAAAACGTTAATTCTGTGTTGTACATGGAAAACGAAATGTTTGAACATCAACTTGCTGCGATTATGTCACCTGTGATTGCCAAAATTGCTGAAGATTATGATTATGTATTGTGTCCATCTACAACGTTTGGTCGTGATTTAATGCCAAGGATCGCAGCAGCATTAGATGTTGGGCAAATCACTGATATTATGAATGTAGTTGCTCCAAGAACATTTAAAAGACCCATCTATGCTGGTAATGCAATTCAAACCATAGAAGTTCAGGACAATGTAAAAATTGTAGCAACAGTGAGATTGGCATCTTACAAAGAGGTCGAGACAAACAATCAGGCAACGATAAAGAATATAGAACTTCCTAGCATCGACCTGCCGTCACACACAAGATTTTTGCGTGTTGAGTCCGAAGCATCAGAGCGTCCAGACCTCCAGGCCGCCTCTGTCGTTATTTCTGGAGGTAGGGCATTTGGTAGTTCTGAGAATTTTAAGCTTTTGTATAATCTTGCTGATAAATTGGGAGCTGCTGTTGGAGCATCGCGTGCTGCAGTGGATGCAGGTTACGTACCCAACGATATGCAAGTTGGCCAAACTGGAAAAATTATTTCACCAGATCTATATATAGCTTTTGGTATTTCAGGTGCAATACAACATTTGGCAGGCATTAAAGACGCAGGGACCATTGTGGCGGTTAATAAAGACGCAGATGCTCCTATTTTTGAAATAGCTGATATCGGCATTGTCGCAGACTTATTTGAATTTATTCCAGAATTTACAGCCAAACTCAGCTAATAATTCATGCAAGCTAAGAAGCCTTCTAACTTTTTGCTAGGCGTTGCTAGTGGTATTTCACCTTTTGGTATGGCAATTGCTATCCCAACACTTGAAAGTTTTGCCCAGTTGTATCAAGCGCCCTATTCCACTGTTCAGTTTATAATTTCAGCTTATTTATTGGGTTTGGCAAGTTCAATGCCACTTGTTGGATTCTTGTCAGATAAAATCGGCAGGCGTCCAGTGCTGTTATCAGGTCTTGTTTTGTTTGTAGCTGCATCGATTGTTTGTTCAACCACCGACAGTCTGAACTCTTTAATATTCTGGAGGATCATCCAAGGCGTTGGTGCCAGTGTCGGAAGTGTTATGTCAAGAGCAATAATCAGGGACACAAACAATGCAAGTGAGACCGCAAGATCTCTTTCTAGGGTTACCGCAATCATGGGAATTTCTCCCATGATAGCACCGGTTATTGGCGGCATTGGCTATCAAATATTTGGTAGTCCAAATGGCATATTTATTATTACAGCGGCAATAGGTGTTGTGGTATTAATAGCAATTTTATTGAAGTTACCTGAAACAAGGAAAGTTGAGTTGACTGAATCTACAAACCGAGAACCTTGGTCAGAAAAGTATAGGTATTTATTAGGTTCTAAGGTCTTTGTTGGTTCATCTTTAATCTATGCATTTACCACAGGGGCTTTTTTCGCAATATTGGCTGTGGCTTCTACTGTTTTTTATAACGATCTGGGAATTGATTCAGCCGGTTTTGGATTTGTTTGGAGTTGTTTGACAATTCTATACACAATTAGTGCATTTATGGGCGGAAATTTATCTTCAAAGTATGGTCTTATGAAGGTCTTATTGGCTGGTGTTATTTTTAACGTAATGGCAGGGATTGTATTTTATTTCCTAGTTAAGGCTCTTGATGTGACACTGATCAGTGTAATTGTTCCCTTGATAATATTGTTTTTTGCACACGGTTTTATTGTTCCCATGGCTTTAGCTAAAGCAGTGAGTGCAAGACCTGAGATAGCAGGTTCCAGCTCCGGATTGTCAAGTGCTCTTGGTTTGGTAATTGGGGGCATGTTCAGCGTCCTATCAGGTCTGGTGTTTGACGGACGCTTGTTACCAATTGCTTTGATAGTCGCTGTATCAACTATGCTTTGTGGAATGAGTTATCTTTTGGTATTTAGTGGAAACAGAAAAAGTATTGTCTGATTCTTCTTACTATTGTAGTTCTTCAATTTGAACTATTGATGGCGAATTAAGACTCATGCTGCCAGGCTTGACTACACCAATTCCAGCTTCCACTAAGAGTAAAATCCAGATAGTAATCACAAACACTCTTGCCTTGGACAAGCTTTGGACCATGGCTTCATCATCGGCATCATTAATGTTGTCATTGACAATGTTATGGATACCCTTGATAAATCCGCCTATATTTTTACGAATCATAATTCCACAAAAGATAAGAGCAGCAAAAATGATGAGTTTTGCACCAACCCAGGGTTCTGCATCCAATCTGTCAGAAAGACATCCGTATGCAACGGAAGCAATGATAGTAAAGACCATAATCCATCTAAACACGTAATCAATTTTGGTCATCTTCTTCACCAATTCAGTGCCTTCGTTAAAATGTATGTAGACCAATGCAGTGAACCATATGGGTCCAAGTAAAATAATCCCAACCCATTGCCAGGTCGGATGTTCGATGCCATAGTATTCAGTAAGAATTCCTCCCACAGTTAGCATTAAACTCAAACACAGTCTTGGAATCAGATCCAAGTTAAGCATTATTTTTCCTGCTGTTTGTCTAGCTTCCCTAGATAATTTATTATTTGTGGCAAATCCACTTGAGTAAAAAACACCGATATCACCACCCAACCAGTAGGCAAATAGCAATAAATGGAGAATGACTGCTATATCTTGTCCTGACATATTGGTATGTTCTATCTAATTAAAACTAATTAGAGTTGTTCTAGCATGTATTCAGCACTACTGACTCTAAATTCTCCGCCGGATTCAATGTTTAGTATTTCAACTACACCATCGTTAGCAATCAATGAAAAACGTTGAGAACGTAACCCCATTCCAAAGTCAGAAGCGTCCAATTCCAAACCAATTGCTTTGGTAAATTCCCCATTACCATCGGCGAGCATTGAGACTTTACCATCTGCTCCCTGACTTTTACCCCAAGCATCCATAACAAAAACATCATTGACCGACATACAGCACACAGTGTCTATGCCCTTTTCTAAGAGCATTTCACATTGTTGAACAAAGCCCGGTAAATGTTGCAATGAGCAGGTGGGAGTGAAGGCGCCTGGGACTGAGAATAGAGCAACTCTTTTACCTGTAAATAACTCCGATGGTGTAACAGGCTGAGGGCCCTCTTCAGTCATAGTAGTAAAATTAACTTGTGGTATCTGCTCACCTACAGTAATGGTCATATTATTCTCCTGAGTTATTTAAGTCTTTTGGATATTCTAATGAAATTTATATTTAGCTCAATGCTTTAATTAATCAAAAATAATGAGATTCTAGGAACAAATGAAACAAGCATTAAACCAATAAGCATGATCAATAAAAATGGGATAGTAGATTTACAAACTGTCCAGAATTTTTCTTTAAAAATTCCCATGGCAATAATCAGATTTAACCCAAGTGGTGGCGTCAAGTAACCTATCTCCAAGTTCATGACCATGATGATGCCAAAATGAATTGGATCAAT
>CAZWGB010000065.1:0-6157 GCA_964633465.1 uncultured Woeseiaceae bacterium
ATTGGCGAGCAATGTTGGTGGTTTGTGAGAATGGAGAGATGCGTCAGGGATACTGCCGAGGGCGACGACCCTTATAGGATGAGATTTCCAAATGACGTTCTTTTGTAAGCTGAACGTTAACGCCAGTCAGCCACGAAGATCTGCCGCGATACCCTTGAGGGTAGATTTTAATTTTTCAAGTCGTTTCCGCGTCATGGCATCATCGTAAGATCCTTTAATTGATAGCCTATAGTTATTGATCTGCCGAGCGAGCCTAGTGTCACCACCGTTTTCCATCGCCTGCCTGACTTGGTCGAGCATGTCACCGAGACGTTCTGCGTCATCCTCGGTTATGGTCTTGTCTCTAAGTAGTTGATCGATATAGGCTCGTGCCACCTCCGGTACCGCAGGCCAAGTCATAGGCACTTGTTGTTGTGGATTGAACACACGACTTGGTCCGATAACTGGGTAAGCCTTTGCAGCAGCTGCGATCTCATTCTCACTCAAATACTCACTGGGTATCAGTTTTAGCACGTCTAGGCCACGGGTTATCTCTGTTCCGTAAATAGAGCCCTCATAATAATACACGGACCAATAACCTCCCGTAATCAATTCATCCTCAAGTATAGGACCGCGGTCAAAGTAGGCGATCTCCAAGGGATTGGAGGAATCGGTGAAATCGATCACTGAGATTCCACCTTGATACCATGCCTGCACGAAGATATCACGGCCTGGGACAGGGACGATAGATCCATTGTGAGCAACGCAGTTCTCTGTTTCCAACTGCGGAGCCGGCATCTTGTAGTGGCTTCGGAATTCGAGTTTCTCATCAACGATGTCATAAATGGCGTCGGCACCCCAGTTCAAAGGGTCCCAAGCCCGACAACGTGCACGTCCACCGCCACCCCATTCGTCTGTGAACAATACCTTGGTGCCTTCATTATTGAAGGTAGCCGAGTGCCAGTAGGCAAATCCGGTATCAGTTACCACATCAATACGTTCGGGTTTACTTGGATCACTAATATTGAAAAGGATACCGTTTCCTGAACACGCGCCAGCAGCTATGTTGGCTGATGGGAATACCGTTATATCATGACACTGGTCCGTGATCTCCGTCTCCTGCGAATCATCACCATGGTCTCCACCACGCCAAAGACCAGCCAGTACACCAGTTTCTGGGTCAGCAAATACAGCGGGGCTGTCAATGATGCTTGACTGAGAGGGATCATCCACTGGAATTTCAATCACATCGATGCGGAACAGGGCAGTGCGGTCGTCACCGGGAATGTCTTTGATACAGATATCCAGTTCTTCCTCTTCACGAACGCTTCCAGTGCCCGAGTTATAGATCAGGATCTTGCCATCTGGCGTAGGACCTGCCACCACCGAATGGGTGTGAGAACCGCGGCAAGTTTGCACGGCGCCCACTTGCGTTGGGCGGCTCAAATCGGAGATGTCGAAGATGCGCAATCCCCGGAAACGATCCAGACTGGCATCTACAGTTACACCTTCCAGACCACAGTCAAGACGGCCACGTGTCTGCTCGACTGAATAAATCAGTAGGTCCCCAACGATGGAAACATCACCTTGGCCTCCTGGGCAGACAACGGAGGTTATGAGTCTTGGTAGACCCTCTTCGTCGATGCGATACATGTTGAAACCATGATAGCTACCAGTCACCAGTAGGTCGTCACGGAAAGCCATGTCTGTTTGGGAAAAACTGAGCATTGGATAACGCCGATCTTGGGCGGCTTTTTCGATAGTCTGTTCCTTGTCTTCATCTTCTGCTTCTTCGTCCTGTTCATCCTTGGGCTTGTCGATACCGCGTTCTTCGGGATTCGCAGGGTCAAAGAATCCCAAAGGCTTGCGTTGGGCTAACAGTAGTTGCATATTCATGATGGCTTCGCCAGCATCGTAGAGCCCCGCTTTCAAACCAGCTCGGGGGTCGTTTGAAAGACCTATCAGTAGGGCATTCATTCGTTCAATTTCCACTGCCTGATCATTGGTTACATCCGAAGTGAATTCATTAAGAAGGGGGTCGTAAGTGGAGCCGGGTTGTTCTCTGAGTTCCTCGACCATTTTTATCGCTCCATCGTGATGAGTAATCATCAGTTGCAGGAAAAGTCGGTCAAAATCCGTGCTTTGTGCTTGATCGAGCTGAGCCATTTCTTCTGGAGACGCCATACCAACCATGTTGTGATGAGTATGCTCTGAGTGTTCTTCTGTAGGATCAGGCACTTGCTCTTCGCGTTCTTTCAACCAGTCTTGCATAAAACTGATTTCATCCGCCTGTGAAACATCGATACGTCCAGCCAGATCTAGAATTGCCTGGTTATTGGTGCTTGGCGCTGCCAAATTTGCCATCAACAGAGCCTGGTGATGATGAATAATCATATCCTGCATGAAATCGACATCAGCGACCGTGTATGAAGAATTAGCGATGGCCACTGCGGTTTCGGCATCAATTTTACGAGTGGCTTTGCCCGGAGCGCCGGGCTGGAGAATGGGAACATCCGATATGTTTGATATGCTAACACTCGGCATGAATAGACCACCCAATAGGATGAAGAGAGTGACTAGGGAAAAATTCCTAGAAAGATAGATGAGAATTGTCATGTTTAGAGATTGCTCCAGCTTAAAAAGTATACAAATTGCTATTACTATAACTGGCTATGCGACAAAATAAAGATGATCATGATAAATATGACAAAATGGTTGAGCTGCTTGAGGAGACAAAAAAGAGAAAGATGAAAATTTTTCATTATAGAAGCATTCACATAGTGGCTGGAATTTTAGCTTTGATTTCTACCCCAATAGTAGCTGAGCAGCCAGCTTTTTCGCAGCCAGAGTCAGCCTATTTTTTCAGCTCGGGCAGTGCTGATCCTGGTGTATATTTTATTTCAAGCACTAACGGCGACGGTGTGGGCTGGGTAAGTAAACTGGCAGTAGATGGCAGCGTGATTGACTCACGCTGGGCGACGGATCTTCGACACCCGATGGGAATGAGGGTTTCTGGTAAACGTCTGTGGGTCAATAATATTAACGAGATTATTGGCCTCAATTTGGATGACCCCAGTGATCGAATTGTTTACCCGATAGATGGCGCAATCAGTTTGAATGATCTGGCCACTGACTCTTTCGGGCATGCCTACCTCTCAGATTCGATGAATAGCCGGGTGGTCAGAGTGGATTTAGCGACTGGAGAAAACAGCACTTATTTATCCACCTTGCCCTCTTCTCCTAATGGACTGCTAATCCATGAAGAAAGGCTTTATGTTGCCAGTTGGGGGGTCATGTCCGACCAGCCAGAGGAGCGTGCTGAGTGGATAACAAAGACAGCAGGTGATTTGTATTGGGTTTCTTTGAAAGATGCAAAAAAAGGTAGACATATTATTGCCCAGGAACTTGGCAACCTAGATGGTGTAGAAATTGATCAAAAAGGGAATATCTATGTTTCCGATTGGGAAAGTGGCAAGCTATACAAAATTTCTAACAGGACTAAAAAGGTCATCAATCTTGGTCAATATAGTCAAGGCTTGGCTGATTTAGGCTTGAATTCGTTCACCGGAGAATTAGCTTTACCTATTATGCTCAGCAACGAAGTTTTATTTTATGCCCCCAGTCCTTAATTTTAATTCACACAAATTTGATACAAAGCCAAAATAATAGTCATGAATTCTCAATTAATGTTTGATATTGCATTCCTACAGTTTCAACTGAAAAATCTTTTGATCTCCTTATTAGTTTCTCTTTATTAATTGGTTTGTCTAAGGCTTCTTTTATTGATTTTGCAAGATCTTCAGGGTTATCTACTTCACAAAGATATCCTAATTCTCCATTATTCAGAATTTCTCTAGGGCCTGATTGACAATCAGTAGAAACAACATTAACACCAACTGACAAAGCTTCAGCTATAACAACTCCAAAACCTTCATAATCTGAAGGCAATACAAATAAATCAGATTCCTTTAAATAAGGGATAGGATCTTTTATCCATCCAGCAAGATAAATGGTTTCTTCTAACCCCTCTCTTTTTATGATTGATTCTATAGAAGCCCTTTCAGTGCCATCTCCAAGAATTATTACTTTCAGTTTATAAGAATAATTTTTTTTAAAAAAACTAATCGCTTTTACTAGGTTGCAAAAATTTTTTTGCTTCTTTAGCTCTCCAATACTAATAATCTTTTTATCCTTGGAATTGATCCATTTCTTAATCTCACTCGATTTTTCTGTTGTTCTGAATTCGCCTGCTCCTAGTGGTGGAAGTGGATTATATATAGCCTCTATTCTTGATCTTTTTGCCCCCTTAGAAATTAAATCCTTTTTTACTCCTTCCGATACAGTAACCACATGATGTGGAAGTCTATAAAAAATTGAAATAGAAATATTTTGAAGGATCTTAAAAAGATAGTTTTTATTTTTAAACTCTTGCGACAAATTGCAATGTTCTACAAACACAAGCTTTACTTTTCTAGAAAATAAAAGAATAAACGAAGAGACTATAGTTAGAGGCCAAACGTTTGAGATAAAACAATCTATGTCATTACTTTTAATGAATCTGATCAAGGCAGGAATTACATTGAGTAATCTTCTTTTATTTAAAGATATAACTCTTATTTTGGGGTTAATAATATGACTAAAATCATTGTCATTAGCTACCGTAAGTATAATTACCTCTCTATTCTTCTCAGAAAAATAATTTGCTAAATAGATGACAACCTTTTCTGCACCGCCAATTTTTAGATTATAGATAAAGAAACAAATTGATTTCATTGTTGTTTTCAATATTCAAGCTCTTTTTAGTTTTGATCAGTAATGCTCAGATAACCAGAAAAATATCTTTTATAAACTCTGTATAGAAACTGCAATTTCTTTTCATTGTTTGGGTAATCTTTATAAGATTTTGGTGGTGAGTTCAATATTTCTTCAAACTCTTTAAGAGTTATTCCTAGCTTCTTGGCTATGTAATCCTTTTCAGCTTCTATTTTCTCCGGATCATAGGGCTTATTTTTGAGTTCTTCTAAAGCATATTCTCTTATTATTTCTCCTGTACAAATTTGAGTGGAAAATGTTGCTCTCCTATAATCAAGATTAAATTTAACAGGCTGGAAGTAGGATTGTACAAAACGAGTGTAGACTGACTCATGGTGCTTTCCCCCATAATTTTTCCAGTTAACCTCATTTTCTAAGGTTTTAATAGCATCTTCTTTGCTATAAGGAAGGTAATTTAGAAGATATATTAGTCTGATTCTTCTAATCAATTTGTAATATATTTCTTTCCTGTAGCCAAAATCTGGGAAAGTTTTAAGATTGTTCTTCCCAAATCTTTTTTGTATTGATTTTAGCAGTCTCAAATCTTTGCAGTCATAGAACCATTGATAAGGTAGTATCGCCTCTGTAGCCAAATTTCCCCCACTAATAATAAATTTAATGTTATTCTCAGAAGCAATTTTGTGAGTGGCTCCAATAATCGCTACATCAGTTGGTATCTCCACCTCAACAATTGATGATTTTAAGATTGATAATTGTATGTCCTTAAATTCTTCCCAATTTAAAACATAGCTTTGATAATCAATGTTAAGTTTGTTACATACATTCTTAATATTTTTAACAGATTCTTCAGAGTTCCAGCCATTATCCAAATGCACAGCAAGAGGATTTAGGCCTAACTCAACTGCTTTATAAGCTACGTAACTGCTATCCACACCCCCACTCATACCCACTAAACAATCATATTTATTTTTTCCTTTGGTTTTCTTTATTTTATTAACAATGATCTCTAATTGCCTATCACTTTCCTCTCCATGATAAATTTTGTTTTTATATTCTTTAAAGAATTCATTGCAATGATTACAATTTCCATTTTCATCAAAAGTGATGTCTGGATCAGAGGTGTCCATGACACATCTTTTGCAAATTTTGTAGACTTTTTTAGTCACTGATATTTAACTGGGTAAGTGAACTGAATAGTAAGAAATTTCTCTCAATTATACTAAAAAAATAGTTTATCTAAAAAAGGATAAATCTGAGTTTTCTATATAATTAATTAATACCCCCTTTTTGGGACCTTGAAACACAAATAAGCTACCTGCTGCGAGTGCACTAGCAAATCCTTTTTTATAAGCTTCGATCATATGTTCTAGATTTCCTGCACCTCCAAGAGCTACTACCGGGATAG
>CAZWGB010000066.1:0-6062 GCA_964633465.1 uncultured Woeseiaceae bacterium
GAGGTATCTATTAAACTACCACCATGATCAAGCAAAGCCTTTACAATCTTTTTTCTTGGATTGAGTGATTTTTCATTGAGGTTGGTATCAAAAACCCTGGA
The DNA here is from genome assembly GCA_964633465.1 of uncultured Woeseiaceae bacterium. Lineage (GTDB taxonomy): Bacteria > Pseudomonadota > Gammaproteobacteria > Steroidobacterales > UBA11654 > DTSX01. The sequence goes on from CAZWGB010000066.1 coordinate 102, forward strand.
TGTTCCCAATCCAATAACAGGTAAAAGTTCTCCAGTTGATGGGATTATTCTTCGGGCCATATTATTTTTTATATCAACAGCCTGCAAAGCTATTGGTGGGGTGAGACCAGATGCTCCTAGGATTTTAAGGACAGTTCTTCTTGATGTTTTCATCGATTGTCTAGTGTGTTTACCCCACTGGATTGGCCAATCAGGATAACATCAGCTGGTTTAATCGCAAAAATTCCATTGGTAACAACACCAGCAATATTATTAATTTGTTTTTCCAATTGCGGAGGGTCAATGATGGTCAAGTTGTGAACATCAAGAATTAAATTTCCATTGTCAGTAACAAAATTCTGTCTTAGTTCTGGTTGTCCACCAAGACGAATCATCTCTCTTGAGATGTAAGATTTTGCCATTGGGACTACCTCAATTGGAAGTGGGTATTTTCCTAAAACATCAACAATTTTTGAGCTATCTACGATACAAATTATTTTCTTTGAAGCGGCGGCTAATATTTTTTCTCTGGTCAGAGCGCCACCTCCACCTTTAGTCATGTAAAAATTTCGGGTGACTTCATCTGCACCATCTATGTATAGATCTGGAGAGCCAACATTGGAAAGTTCATCAACCTCAAATCCAGCTTGTTTAAGCTTATGGGTTGTATCCTCTGAGCTGGAGACTGATGCCTTAATCTTATGCTTAACTTTATTGAGATTATGAATCAAACTCGTTACTGTCGAACCCGATCCAACCCCTAAGATGCATTCATGTTGAATGTAGTCAAGGGCTGCTAGAGCAGCATTTTCTTTCTCTTGGTTTTCATTCATTTAATTATTTTGACATATCCTTTGGGCTATCTAAATTTATAGGTTTTCAATTCGGTAACAACCATATCTAATGGTACATCCCAAGGTTGATGGTTTAAACATTCTTGTTTCTGAAATTCATAAGCCAAGCCAATCAGAACTGGGCATTTTGGATCTTTAATTGCCAATCTTTTTTCGAATGTACGGTCGTAATACCCTGACCCCATCCCTATTCTGAAACCATTCAAGTCAAATGCAACCAGGGGAACAAAGACCATATCAAGAAGGTCGGCAGATACTTGGTTGTCTCTAGTTACACAGGGTTCTGGGATCCCAAAACAGTTTTCTTTAAGTTTGGAATCAGGAAGTAGTTTGCCAAATAATAATTTTTTTTTATTAATCATTGGCAAGAATATTTGCTGATTTATAGACCACATGAAATCAATTAACTGCAGTGTATTTGCTTCTCCATTCACAGGATGATAAATCCCAACATTGGACTGTTCTCGTATCCACTTGGATCTGATGACTCTTTGAGAGATCTCATGAGACATGTCGTCTGATTCTTTAGTAGCGAGATGTTTACGTTTCAGTTTTAAATGTTCTCTGAGTGTATCCATTAAAATCTCGATGACTCCCGCAGATGACGTTATTTATTGATGCTCTCAGGCCAGAGCTATTAAAGTGGGTTCTGACGCATTGGGGCAGGCTTCCCAAAAAAGGTAATGCTCAAAACCAATGCAGACTTTGATCCCCGTTTGATACGTTAAGGGCCGAGAGTCCTTCAATAAACATCGTTCACTGCAGGCAGTCATCTTCAGTTTATTGTAACTTTAAATCTTGCTCAGAGTTAATAGAAGTTTCCAATTGTGCGTTGACGTCGTCTAATCGGGTTTTGATTTTTATCAAGTCGAGTTCAATATCGTGTTCAGTTCTAATGAATTTGGCAGTTTCAGAATTGCCGGTTATTACATCGTTAGCAATGTTAATGGCTGCCATTACTGCTACCCGGTCTAGGCCAAATACTATCCCTGCTTCATCAACACTGGTCATGGTATCGTGAACTAATTTGGCTGCTTTGATCAAGTTCTCTTTTTTTTCTGGAGGGCAGGATAAAGTATAATTTATCCCCATAATCTTTACACTGACACCATCACTCATGCGCTATCCTCGATACTCCTTAGGCGCTCTAAAATGGTTTCAGCTTTACTTTTAGCTAGATTTTTTTTCTCCAAAAAGGATTTTTGGGTCTCGGACAGCTTATTATTATTCTCTTTAAGTGATTGATTCTCAATATTTAATTGACTGCATTTTTGAATTAATTCGTCGACTCTAATTTCTAGGGTTTCTATGGTTTCTAATACTTCTTTTTCCGTTATTTTGCTCACTATAACCACTATAATTTTTCCTGACCTAAGGGTCAAATAAGGATAAAATCACATGCATTATAAATGGAGACTAGAAGAGTCAGATCATGAATTTTGAATACATAGATAAGATTAGACAAAAATCTGGCATCAATATTGATGTGTCAGAATGCCATGGCAACATTTGTGCTTGTTTATGCTCTGAAAACATGACGGCTGAAGTTTTATTGCCAGAAGAAATTAAAGCAGACGAGAGTTCTTTGTCCTCAGAGGCTATGAAACTTAAAACAGCTTTCTTGAGTTTGATTGCTGAGACTCTTGAACAACTTAATGAAACAGAAATGTCATTCTATCCGCTGTTATCTCCTGATTCAGAATCATTAACAGACAGAACTCTGTCTTTATCCAGTTGGTGTCAAGGGTTTATTGATGGGTTTGGCTATGTCATTGTTCAAAAAAACATTTCGATGGATCACATCGAGCAAGACATAATTGGGGAAATCATTGAAGATTTCTCTCAAATCTCTAAACTAACCAGTGCCTCAGTTATGAATGAAGACGAGGAAGAATTGGCTTATATGGAAGTGGTTGAATATGTCCGGGTTGGCGCCCAATTAATATTTGAAGAGATGAAGGTGGCAAAGACGTGAGTACCAAGGAATTTTCAAAAAGGCGTAAAAAACTTGCAAGGGCAATTGGTAAAAACTCTGTCGCTATTCTGTCGACAGCTGATCTAAGTACAAGAACCAATGACACATATTACCCATTTAGATCAGATAGTGACTTTTATTATTATACTGGTTTCTCGGAGCCGCAAGCTTTGATGATGATTGCCCCCGGCCGTCCTGAAGGTGAATTTATTTTATGTGTTAGACCTAAGGATCCCTTAATGGAGACTTGGGAAGGTTTTATGGAAGGACTTGATGGCGTGATAAAAAATTATGATGCCAATGAATCGTTTGATATTGCAGATATTGATACAGTGCTGATTGATGTCATGCGTTCTCGTGAAAAAATAGCCTATTCCATTGGAAAGAACAGATTTTATGATGACAAGGTTATTAAAGCATTCAATGCTTTAAAAGCGAATCAAAGGCAAGGCGGTGTGATTCCTAATGAAATTATTTCTTTGGAACCCATTATTCATGAGATGAGACAAATTAAATCAAGACAAGAGATACAACTAATGCAGCGATCTGCTCATATAGGAGTTGAGGCACATCTCAGAGTCATGAGAGAATGCAAGCCAGATGTTTATGAATATCAAATAGAAGCATCTATACGTCACCAATTTGGCCAGCATGGCTCTATTCCTTCATACAACAGTATTGTGGCCTCGGGTGATAATGCTTGCACATTACATTATGTAGAGAATCAATCCAAGTTAAAACAAGGAGATTTATTATTGACCGATGCAGGTTGCGAGTATCAAATGTATGCCTCGGATATTACCAGAACAATTCCAGTATCAGGAAAATTTACCAAAGATCAGAAAGCCATTTATGCAATTGTTTTAAGTGCTCAGAAAAGTGCTATTGCATCAGTGAAACCAGGGCAAACATTTGAAAATATGCAAAAGAATGCCATTGAAATTATTACTCGTGGTCTGAGAAAACTGGGTATTTTAAAAGGAAACCTGTCTAAGCTGATTAAAGAGGAAGCTTATAAGCCTTTTTACATGCATGGTATAGGACATTGGTTGGGAATGGATGTTCATGATGTGGGCTCTTATGTTAATGAAAAAGGGAAATCGAAAAAATTTTTACCAGGCATGGTCATTACTGTCGAGCCAGGTATTTATATCTCTAGAAAAAGCAAGCATGTGGATAAAAAATGGAAAGGTATTGGTATTCGAATTGAAGACGATGTTTTAGTCACTAGATCAGGCTGTGAAGTTTTGTCAGGAGAGCTCCCTAAGGAAATTGATAAAATTGAAGCCATTATGTCTAGCAATTAATAAAACCGAGGAAAAATAATGTCAGTTATAGTCTGTGGCTCAGTAGCTTACGATAATCTCATGGAGTTTGAAGGTAGTTTTGGTGATTATATTTTGCCTGATCAAATCCATATTCTCAGTGTCGCTTTTACAGTGCCAAATTTGAGAAAAGAGTTTGGAGGATGTGCAGGTAATATTGCTTACAATCTAAAACTTCTGGGAATGGATCCTATTGTCAATGCTGCTGTTGGTCAAGATTTTGATACTTACCATCAATGGCTCCAACAAAATGATATATCGACAGATAATATCAAAGTTATTGATGATAAATACACTCCACAGTGCTTTATAACCACCGATGCGAATAACAATCAGCTGACTTCATTTCACCCAGGCGCTATGGATGACAGTCACTTAAATCCCATCCCAGATCGTAATGATATTGAAATCGCAATTATTGCACCAGATGGGAAATTGGGAACCATTAGACATGCAGAGGAAATTCATAAAAGGAACATACCTTTAATCTTTGATCCAGGGCAAGGAATTGTTTTATTTAATAAAGAAGAGATCAGTAAACTTGTTGGAATGGCTGATTATGTTGTTCTTAATGAGTATGAATCAACTTTATTAGCTGAGATTATGGGTGAAGATATTGCTGAGATCGCAAAAACATTAAATGCCGCTATTGTCACCAAAGGCGCCAATGGTTCGGACATATTGGCCGATGGTAATTTGATACATATTGATCCTATCTCAGTTGAAGATGAGGCCGATCCTACAGGTTGTGGAGATGCTTATAGAGCTGGATTGATCTACGGAATAGTAAATGAGTTAACCTGGGAACAAACAGGCAAGCTAGGTTCTATTCTAGGCGCGATTAAAGTGAGTCAAAATGGAACTCAAAACCATTCATTTACTTTGGAAGAATTGCTCCCCCAACTTTAATATTCTTTCTTGTTTGAGAATAAAAAAGACTGCAAATTTAATGAGTTAATTGAGCTAAGCTTGCAGAAAAAACTGTTTTTCCATCTTTTTTTTGAGCTATTTTTATTGGAATGTAACCCAGCTTTGGAGCTAGCCACAATGAGTTTGTACTTTCTGATTGTTCACCTGTATGTTCAATTTCAATGGCCTCAAATTCCCCAAATGGAACACGGATATTGACAATTTCTTTGTTGTTGACCTGCACCTTCAGAAGTTTATCTCTGTCAAGAATATAGTACTCAGATGAATTGTTACCTTGCTGACTGTTTAAAATAATTGCTATTTGCAAGGCAACTCTGTCAATAACATAATTATTTATAGGCAATTCAAACTTCCTATCTTTGTAATGCCCAGAAAGCAGCATGTTATCCCAATCAAAAGTTGCTGAAGATTGTCTTGGTTTGCTTCTGATCGTATCGGTTAAATCATAAGTTTTGGACCGAATAACTCCATTCGTTAGGCTGAAGGTACTCTTTTCCCAAATTGATCCATCGATAATTACCCGCCAAAACCCACTGGGTCTGGTAATAGTCTCGTAACTGTATAAATTATCTTGCTCTTTTTTAAGTGTCATCATTACTTGTCCATCCACTTGTTTGAGCTGAGCATTATAAATTGCCTGAAACTCAGTAGGCATGGACCATCCTGAAGAGCAAAAGAAGAATACAAAAATTAAAGTTGCTGACTTTTTAATTTTTTTTGAAATGAGCTTCTCTTGCATTCCAACTAACCACTAAATTTTATTGGAATCAATCTTTAATTTTTTATACAAATTTCTTGCAGCAACAAATACAATCATCGCAAAAGGTAGGCCAGTTACAATAGCAGATGTCTGCAATGCCGATAATCCTCCACCCATCAAGAGAATAATAGCTATTAT
>CAZWGB010000067.1:0-5962 GCA_964633465.1 uncultured Woeseiaceae bacterium
TTTTTATTTCCCCAATTATCATGACTGCATTGTCAGGTCCTTTTTTAGGAGAAGTAGTTGGTAAATGGCGGTGGTCTGCGGTTTTAATAGGATTTGTCGGTATCCTCATAATTTTACAACCAACAGCAGGCTTTGTTGATCTTGGGACGATCTATGCTTTTATTGGAGTGGTGACGTATGCATTGTTTTCATTGACTTCTAGGAAATTGGCCAACAAAGAAACTACTTATAACTTAAGTTTTTACATGTTTATTGGCCCAGCACTTGTAGGCGGAGTTGGAAGTTCAATTAGTTGGGTTACTCCCACAGTAGGAGCCTGGATTTTATTTATTGCATGCGGTGTTTTAGGCGGAGCAGGATTTATATTTTTTAATTTGGCATATCAAAAAGCAGAGGCTTCATTATTGGCCTCTTTTGAATATACAGGTTTAATTTGGGCGTCGATTGCTGGGTATTATTTGTTTGCTGAAACTATTGATGCGAATATCTGGCTGGGTGCGTCGATCATAATTGTAGGAGGTTTAATTATAATTTTAAGAGAGCCAGATAGACTTAAATCAATCAAGAATTAAATTATTTAAAAGGATATAATTTTTGTGATTAGAGAATTTTTCAAAATCACTTCAAGAAATTATCAGATATGGAAAAAAAAAGAAAAGACAAAGCACTAAAAGCAGCTATTGAGCAAATTAAGCAAGATTTTGGAGAAGGCTCATTAATGCGATTGGGTGACGATAATGTAGATCATTCGATTCAAGCAATATCTACAGGCTCGATAGGTCTTGATAGTGCATTAGGCATAGGTGGCTTGCCCAAGGGAAGGGTTGTTGAAATATATGGACCGGAATCTTCAGGAAAAACCACATTGACTCTTCAAGTAATTGCAGAGTGTCAAAAAACAGGGGGAACTGCTGCTTTCATAGATGCTGAGCATGCTCTGGATCCAGCATACGCTCAAAAAATAGGAGTCAATACTGAAGAGTTGCTTGTTTCACAGCCCGATAGTGGCGAGGATGCTCTCGAAATTACCGATATGTTGGTGGGATCTGCAGCTATTGATCTTATTGTCATTGATTCGGTTGCAGCCTTGACTCCGAAAGCTGAAATAAAAGGTGAAATGGGACAATCCCATGTTGGTCTTCAAGCCAGATTGATGTCACAGGCGCTCAGAAAATTAGCTGCAAGTATTAAGAAAACCAACACAATGGTGATATTCATTAATCAAATACGCATGAAAATCGGCATAATGTTTGGTAATCCTGAAACCACTACAGGAGGACGTGCCTTGAAGTTTTATTCATCCGTTAGGTTGGATATACGAAGGATTGGAGCCATCAAAAAAGGTGACGAGATTGTAGGCAATCAAACCAGAGTGAAAGTAGTTAAAAACAAAGTTTCACCACCGTTCAAGCTTGCAGAGTTTGAAATTCTTTACGGCCATGGAATTTCAGCCGAAGGTGAAATTCTTGATCTTGGTGTCCAAAACGACCTAATACAAAAATCAGGTTCTTGGTACAGTTATCAAGGTGAGAGAATTGGTCAAGGAAAGGATAAAGCTAGGAATTTCCTACTTGAAAATGAATCTGTATCTAACGAACTAAAGGACAATATCAGACAAATTATGCTTCCCGATTCTGAGCATGCAGAAGACAATGAAACGTCTGAAGACGACTAAAATTAAAAACCACCGCCATCTTGACTGATTCACAGTCACAAGGCTCTTTGATCCGTATGAAAGCCATGGACCTACTGGCTAGAAGAGAACATTCCTTTTTTGAATTAAAATCCAAATTACTCAAAAAAGACTTCAAAGAAGAACAAGTTGTGTGTGAGTTACATCAATTGATTGACGACAATCTTCTCAGTGATTCTAGATTTACTGAAGCGTTTATCTCGTCTCGCAAGGAACAAGGAAAGGGTCCATTAAGAATAGAGTCAGAACTGCAGGCGAGAGGCATAGATGAAGCATTGATTTCCAGTCATCTTATGAATGTCGATGACAATGAATGGTCAAAGATTGCATACGATGCTCTTGAGAAAAAACTGGGTAAAGGCAAACAAGTTGATTATGATAAAAAATTGAAATTTATGCGATTTTTAAGCAATAGAGGCTTTAAAGATTTTCAAGTCAGAGAAGCGATAAATCATTTTGTAATGATAGACAATAGTGAATAGACAAATGAATACTTATGAAATCAGAGAGTTGTTTTTAGATTTTTTTGAATCAAAACAACACCAAAGGGTTGGTGGCGCACCTTTGGTACCTGCAAATGATCAAACATTGTTGTTTACCAATGCCGGGATGGTTCAATTTAAAGATGTGTTCTTGGGTAGTGAACAAAGGCAATACAAACGGGCAGTCTCAGTTCAAAGATGTCTAAGAGCTGGAGGCAAACACAACGACCTTGAAAATGTTGGCTATACTTCCAGACACCATACTTTTTTTGAAATGCTAGGGAATTTCAGCTTTGGCGATTACTTTAAAGAAGAAGCCATTCACTTTGCCTGGGAATTTGTTATCCAAAGACTGGAAATTGATCAAAATCATTTGTGGATTACTGTCTATGAAGATGATGAAGAAGCGGCATCCATCTGGTTGGATCAAATCAAAATTAATCCAGATCGATTGATCAGAATGGGGAAATCTTCTAATTTTTGGTCGATGGGAGAAACAGGACCATGCGGTCCATGCACAGAAATATTTTTTGATCACGGTCCTGACATTGAGGGTGGTCCTCCCGGTTCAAAAACTGAAGAAGGCGATCGATTTGTCGAAATTTGGAACTTGGTTTTTATGCAATACAATCGGACAGAAGACGGTCAATTAAATCCACTGCCCCGACCGTCTGTTGATACAGGAATGGGTCTAGAGAGAATAGCGGCTGTGATGCAGGGTGTGCATAGTAATTATGATATTGATCTGTTCAAGAATCTTATCGCATCAATCTCTTCACTAACGGGCTTGTCGGACGATGAAAACCATTTGAAAGTGATCGCAGATCATATTCGCGCTGCTGCTTTCTTAATTATGGATGGGATTAGCCCTGGAAATGAAGGACGGGGGTATGTTCTTAGGAGAATCATCAGACGGGCACTCCGCCATGGCTATGAACTTGGCATTGAGGATCCATTCTTTTATAAAATTATTGACCCATTGACTGTTGAAATGGGCTTAGCTTATCCGAGCCTCGAGCAAAAAAAGGATTACATTAAACGGATTATTTTGATGGAAGAGGAAAGATTTTCAGCAACGCTTTCCCATGGAATGAAGTTATTGGAAAAACAGATTAATTCTAATTCTGGAAAGATCCTTGATGGAGAATTTGTTTTCAAGCTCTATGACACCTATGGATTTCCTGTTGATCTGACAGCCGATATTGCTAGAGTAAATAATCTTCAAATAGATAAATCCGGATTCGACCAAGCTATGGACCGACAAAAACAAAGGTCCAAGGCTGGCAGACAATTTTCTCAATCTGCAGCAAACAAAATCGATCATCAGCTGCAAACGGATTTCTTGGGGTATGGACAATTGGAGAACAGTTCCAAAGTCATTGGCATCATAAAAGATGAGATGACTGATGATATAACTGAAGGAGAAGGCGGTCAAATCATCCTAGAAAAGACATCTTTCTATGCAGAAAGTGGTGGACAAGTCGGTGATACCGGCACCATTCAATCTAGCAACGGTATGTTTGAAGTCACAGACACACAACACTCAGGAAATGCACTTATTCATCTCGGTACCATGGTTCAAGGTAGTATCTCAATTAATGAAGATGTGAATGCAGCCATTAATCCGATTAGACGGCGGGCAATTACCCTTAATCATACTGCCACACACCTTATGCATGCTGCTCTGATTAATGTTTTAGGCGATCATGTTAATCAACGTGGTTCCTTGGTAGAAGACCAACGACTCCGCTTTGATTTTTCTCATCATCAGGCTGTCAATTGCAATGAAATAAGGGAAGTTGAGACAATCGTTAACAACAAAATAGAAGAGCATATCGAAGTTGAAACAAGTATCATGAAATATGATGAAGCCATTAGCTCAGGTGCTGTGGGATTGTTTGGTGAGAAATATGGAGAGGAATTACGAGTACTTAATGTCGGCTCATTTTCTAACGAACTATGTGGCGGAACCCATGTCACCAATACTGATGAGATTGGCTTATTTAAAATTGTGTCAGAGTCAAGTATTGCCTCTGGCACCAGAAGGATTGAAGCGATAACAGGAGACGAAGCATTGAAGTGGGCAGAAGAAACAGAGTATCTGGTTGAAAAATTAGCTGATGTTTTGCAAATCGGTCGGGATGGAATAGAAGCAAAAGTTCAAACCCTGATGGAAAATAATCGAAAGATGAATCTTGAAATCAAGGATCTAAAAGCTCAAATTGCTCAACTACCTTCTGACAACAGTCAAACGGAAATAGAAACAATCAACGGCTTCTCTGTACTTATCAAAGAACTGGATCGAGATTCTGAGATGTCTGTTATGCGCTCGGTCATTGATCAGATGAAACAAAACATCGGCTCCGGGGTGATTATCCTTGCCAGCGTTAGTTCTAAAAATAAAGCTAGAATAGCGGTTGGCGTGACTGAGGATTTAATTACCAAGATTCAAGCAGATGTTTTAGCCCAACATATGTCGGAAATACTTGGTGGCAAGGGAGGAGGGCGAGCAAACTTTGCTAACGCTGGTGGACCCAATGTGGATAATCTACATAAATCTTTTGATGTTGCCAGAGACTGGATAAAAAATCTTTAAGCTATCGGCGCCTAAATTTTTACTCTTTCATAAAATTCTCAAGCACTGATGACAGCTCTCTTGCTCTTGTCCATTGAAAGAAATGTCCTCCTCCAATATCTGGATGCATTCTTGAATTTGGAACTATCTTAGGAATCAGATTTTTCATAGGATTTGTTACTGGGTCATTGCCAGCAAAAACGCCTAAAAATGGCTTTTCAAATTTAGCATAAAATTCGAGAGCATGGGCTTGTGCTTCTAAAGATGCATCTGGAATGATGGGAACTTGGGTTGGCATGGCACGTGGGCCCATCTTATAAGATGGATCTGGAAATGGTGCCTCATAAGCCTTGACCAGTTCTGAGGTAAAAGGAGAGAATCTTTCGAATCCTAATGTTTGAAACAAATATTGTATTGCTAGACTAAATTTTGATCGCTTTTCCATCATTTGTGAACTGATTAATCCTATAGCCATGTCTTCTGCATCCCAACAAAACTTTTGCCAATACATAAACTTTAAGGCTGGGTGACCTCCTTTATCTATTTGCATAAGTTGTTTCGTCATAGAAATAAGTGATATCTTGATTTTGCTTTGTCTAAAGCGATGAATTTCGTCAATGATCTCTTGAGGAGTATCTGGATTATACGGTAAGCCAGTATTTCCCATTGCAACCTTGATGAATCGATCTGGATGCTCTACCACCACTCTCAACCCAATCAATCCTCCCCAATCTTGACCAAAAAAAGTTAAATCCGAAAAATTATTTTTTTCTACCCACTGAGACATCCAGTCTACTTGGCGCTGATAACTGTAATCCTCTCTTGCTGCAGGTTTATCCGATTTTCCATAACCTGGTAGATCAGGAGCGATCACTCTAATTCCTGCCTCATTGAAATAAGGAATCATTCGCGCATAAAGATAACTCCAAACAGGCTGACCATGCATGCAAAGAATAGTCGGGGCGTCTTGATCACCTTCATCAATATGGTGAATTCTAAGATCTGAATCATCATGAGTCTTAATGGTTGTGTAATGAGGTTCAAAGGGATATGCCTTTAAATCTTTAAATCTTTCATTCGGAGTTCTTAGTATTTCCATGTTTTTTTCCAAAGACGAAATCGTAAATTACGACAATAATATATAATTCTATATAATCTATAATTTTAAGGATAGGAGAGGTGGCTGAGTGGCTGAAAGCGCTCCCCTGCTAA
>CAZWGB010000068.1:0-5756 GCA_964633465.1 uncultured Woeseiaceae bacterium
CTCTGACCGCTTGCATAATTTCTTTATCCATTGGATTGGTAATTGCACAGGGCATACCCGAGCTAATTGCCATGGGTAAAAAAGTAGCATTCAAACCATGTCGATTAGGCAAACCAAAGCTTAAATTTGAGGCACCGCAGGTAGTATTGACTTTTAATTCTTCTCTAAGTCTCCTGACCAATTCCAAAACCTGTTTGCCTGCCTGATTGATTGCTCCTACTGGCATGACCAATGGGTCAATCACCACATCTTCTTTTGGTATTCCGTGATCACTTGCACGTTCCACTATTTTTTTTGCTACCTCATATCGAACATTAATGTCTTCCGAAATACCGTTGTCATCATTTGATATCCCAATCACAGCAGCTCCATATTTCTTCACCATTGGCAAAATGATCTCCAGGCGCTCTTCTTCGCCAGTAACAGAGTTCAAGAGTGCCTTACCCTGATAAACAGCAAGTCCTGCCTCAAGTGCTTCTATAATTGAGGAATCAATGCACAGAGGAACATCAGTTACACTTTGCACCAATTGGATTGATTCAGCTAAAATGCCAGGCTCATCTGCTAAAGGGACACCAGCGTTAACATCCAGCATTTGTGCACCAGCTGCAACTTGTGCAATGGCATCTCCTTCAACTCTCTCAAGATTCCCTGCTTTCATTTCTTCAGCAAGAAGTTTTCTACCTGTTGGATTAATGCGCTCACCAATAACCACAAAAGGATGATCAACACCTATTTTGATTTCCTGAGTACTTGAACTTACGATTGTTTCAGTTGCAGACATTTTTAGAAATAATTTCTTTATTCTTTTGGCTTGATTCCACTGGCCTTAATCGTTTTTTCAAGAAGCTCATCGGAGAATCTCTGCTCCAATTGCCGAACTTGTGTTTCCAACAGTTTCGACGGATCACTAACACCCTCAAGGCGTTTGGTTTCTCTTCTCCATTCGGCGATGTAGGCATCACTTGAACCCTTTCCTGCACGCATGGCTGCTCGATCAATGGCGGTTTCAAATTTTGGATCAAGCTGTTGCCTATGTTTTTCTCGACCGGCTTTATAAACCACATGTGATGGTATGTCTCTCCAAAAAAATGTAATCATCTTAGCCATTAAATATTAACTCCGATGGATGCTTCAATGTGTTTTTTAAAATTTCCCAAGCCAGTATGATGGACGGTATGCTCCAGTTCTATGAATTCAGCACATTTCTTTGATTTTTCCATTAGTTCTTCCGATGTGGATTGGGCAAGGTAAACCACTTTTTTATAGTGTCTAAAATATTCTTGTTTTAACTCTGGATATTTATCCAATCCAAGACCATTGATGACAAGACGATCAAAATGCTTGACCAGAAAATCCGTCAGATAAAAAGTTCCCAACTCTTTGACATGCAGGTGTTTAAATGTTTCTGTACCACTAAAAAATTCGTAGCAATGTGCTCCAGGCAACCGCTCGACATTGTACTGTTTCAATAAAGCATCAAGGAGTCCTCCTGTACCACAATCCGCATAGGCTACAAATACCTTTGAAAATTCACCATTCATGGTATCCAGTTTTTCTTTAATTTTTCCGGGTATCAGTTTTGGCGTGTTATGCAATTCTGCATCCAGACACTGGATAGTCAGATTATCCCAGGAATTTAGTTTTTTCAGCTGGTTAAGTTCGAGGGCAATGGCGCCACAAGCGATTATCAATACTTTGTCTTTCATTGATCAATTACGTGCAGCAACCAATTTTTTCATTGTTTCAACAGCGCTTCCAGCATCCATGCAATAAGCATCAGCTCCTACATGTTCAGCAAATTCATCATTTAAAGGAGCCCCACCAACCATAATAATGTATTTGTCTCGGATGCCTCTTGCTTTAAGCTCATCAACAACAACTTTCATATAAGGCATGGTTGTGGTTAGTAATGCAGACATTCCTAAAATCGTAGCATTATGCTTTTCTAGGGCATCAATATATTCATCTTTATCGGTATTTACACCTAGATTAAAGACTTCAACACCAGCCCCTTCCATCATCATCCCGACTAATTTTTGGCCAATGTCATGTATGTCACCTTTAACGGTTCCAATGACCATTGTGGCAATCGGTTCTACTCCCGATTCTGACAAGATTGGTTCCAACAAAGCCATGCCAGCTTTCATTGCATTGGCAGCTAGAAGAACTTCAGGGACAAAGAGAATTCCATCACGAAAATCTTCACCAACAACCACCATGCCTTCAACAAGAGCCTCATCAAGTACTTTTGTTGCTTCCCAACCTCTATCTAGAAGAATTTGAGTGCCTTCAGCTATTTCCTCTGCAAGACCATCGTATAAATCTTCATGCATCTGTTCGACAAGTTCACTGTCATCAAGTTCAGACAATACGATGTCTTCATAATCATCATGATTATCACTCATCATGCAATCTCCTTTTTAGACTGAATTAATGGTACTTGAGAGATATAAATATTGCTACCAACAAACGTTAACTTATTTCCCTCTTACTTAGCCCAGTTAAGTCTTTTCCTAATTCACTTGCAGCACCCAATCCAAGAATATTACATACTTCACTGATTACTTTGTGTTGATTGAGTGTGTAGAAGTGCAATTGATCAAATCCCTCTGATATTAATTTACGACATTGATCCACAGCTACTTTAATTGAAATTTCTTGCCGGCGTTCAAAATCATCTTCAAGGCCAATATATTTAGCACTAAGCCACTCAGGTATGCTGGTCCCACATTTTTCAGCCATACTTTGAACACCTTTAAAGTTTGTTGAGGGCATAATTCCTGGAATCACTGGGATATTTATTCCATCGGCAACTAACTTGTCTCGAAAAATTAAATATGCATCGATGTCAAAAGCAAACTGGGTTATTGCCTGATCTGCACCAGCATCAATCTTTGCTTTAAGGAGGTTGATATCTGCTTCAAACGAAGAGGATTCTGGATGTTTTTCAGGATAAGCACTCACAGTGATTTCAAAACAACCGTGTTGCTTTATAGCTTCTACTAAATCAACTGAAGAACTGTATCCATCAGGATGAGCTTTAAACAGGCCCATGTCTGGCATGTCACCACGGAGGGCAACAATGTGGTTGACTCCTATAGATTTATAATCATCAATTACCGAGTCAACCTCCTCTTTAGTTGCTGCAACACAAGTTAGATGTGCCGCAACATTAAGTTCTGTGTCATTAATAATGTTTTTTACAATTTTATGGGTGGCAAATCTTGTTGATCCACCTGCACCGTATGTAACCGATACAAATTTAGGCTCTATCGGTGCAAGTTGTTCTATCGACTGCCAAAGTTTAGCCTCAAACTTTGGTGTCTTGGGGGGAAAAAATTCAAATGAGATACTTCTTATCATCGTATTTTTAGATCATTCTGTATTTAGCTAGCTGGAAACCATTTTTGGATTGTATCGATTCTAATATCTTCCCAGGTTCTTGAGTCCAATCTAAACACTAGAACATTGTCACTACTGGCATGTTGATTCATGGAAAAATGGTTTTCTAGATGTTCCTTGCTTAGGGTGCAAGTAATAGACTTAAGATTACCAGAATTCATGCTGGTAAATTCTATGTTCACAATTCCCTTGTTCAGAGCTTTTAATAGTTTATCTATATCCACTTTTGAAAAATTATTCCTCTAATAAATGAATCAGCAAGTTTTATAATGAAAAAACCCGTAAGCTTTTGCTAGACGGGCTCTAAGGTCTGTTTAGCTATATTTATAATGCGCTTGCAAGCTGACTCAAATCCGCGCTTTTCCAAGCGTTTATACTAATCTGGAATTGGTCCAACCACAAGACTTTGTTTCAAAATATTACAAAAGACCATCGTTAATAATAAAAACAGTAAAATTTACCATCGGTCGCTTTTTCTCATGTCTTGTTTGGTAATTTTTATAGGGAAATTCTCTCTGATCTTTGCATCCGTTTTTGAAGGAATGTATTCAGGGTAATAATCTCGCATCATTTCCTGTAAGTGTTTGTGAGCCACATCGAAGATGGTTTCTTTCCCTTCTGTTTCCCACTCTTGCGTAGTTTTGCGGTTGGCAAGATGCGGATATAAAAATTCAGTTTCCATCAATGCAATGGTTTGTTCGTGTTTTAAATAATGTCCATCGCCATAAATCACATCTTTAATCACATCATAGGACAGAGTTTGTTCATTAACCTCAATCCCTCTAACGAGTCTTTGGATATTGCCAAACATATCATTATCGATAATGGCGCCTTCGAAAGACCATCCCATTAGACTTCCGAGAGCTCCTGGATATGCTGCAACAAAATTACCACCCGCAAGCATCGCTGCAGTAGTTGTAATGGCTTTTTCATAACCTGCCTGTGCATCCATGGTTTTTGCATCTGTCATACCGCAAGCTATGCTTGAAACCAAGCCATAGTGATTGCACATCTGTGCCGTAGCAGCCATGACCAAAGCCTGTTCACCACTGCCGCCGGTAAAAGCACCCGTTCTTAGATCAGAGACAAATGGCCACATTTCAAAATCACAGTAAGAGCCAGGATTGATTAGATTGACCACACAAAGGCAAGCTAGAGTTTCAGCAAAGGCTTGGACAAGAGTGCCTGCCAAGGATGCAGGAGCAGTCGTTCCTGCCTGAGGAGCAGTACAGACCCCTATCGTGAGGCCAAGTTCTGCCATTCTCACCATAACCTCAGCGTTATCCTTGCCAAATCGAAGTGGGGCAACAATTGGGCAGCCTCCTATCTCAACAAAAGGTCGCTCAATGAATTTTCCTTCACCACCTAAAAAAGTATCAAAAAGATTGATCAAAGGATCTACATGCTCAACATTATCTATTGCTAAAGCAATATTTTTTTGCGTACCGGCAATTGCCGCATAGGCAGCATTAATATCGTGGACATATCTCTCTTGACTGTATTCCGTCACCGCAAAGGGTTGTCCATAATGATGTATGTGTTCCAGTTGGTCACACAACCGAGCGGCGTCATAGATATCAACAACCTTTGTTGGCCGGTAACTTTGGGTTTTGTAATCAAAAATTGAAATCGGCTCACCTGAAGTACTTAAATACATTTTTTTACCGGTGACTGAATAGTCATATTTAGGATTTACACCATAAATGATGTGTTCTTTTGGAGCTATATCTATGAGGTCTTCAACCAGTGACTTCGGAAATTTGAGACGATTGTCAGGACCTAGGATGCAACCTTTGGATAAAGTGTGGTCTAAAATTTCTGGAATAGGGTCTCCTATTCCAATGTCTTCCAACACGTTTAGTGCAGTGAGGTGTATTTTTTCTATTTCTTGAGTGCTTAAGGGATTGTACTTGCCACCCTCCAGACCAGGGGTTACAACGTTTTTAATTTCTGATTTTTGTCGGATCTCTCGGCGTGCTTTACTACCTCCAGCCCTTCTTTTTTTTCTGGCCATAAAGACTAAAAACGATCTTTTGAAGGCTTGATTACATCTAAAGGTATTTCAATGGGGAAATTGTCCCTGACTTTTTTATCAATTTTCTCATCAATGTAAATGGGATAATGGGAATTAAGTATTTCTCTTGCTTTTTTCTCAGCACGTTTCCTGATATCTGGCGAACCTTCGTTTTCCCATTCTTCTTGCGTGCTTCGATCTGCAAGATTTGGATAGAGGTATTCAGTTTTCATCAGGGATAGAGTTTGCGGATCTCTTAAGAAATGACCTTCGCCTTCAACCGTATCTTTGATTGCTCGATAGGAAAGTGTTTCTTCATTTACTTCAATGCCCCTGA
>CAZWGB010000069.1:0-5617 GCA_964633465.1 uncultured Woeseiaceae bacterium
CCGTCTAATACAATAAAGTAAAAGAAAAACTGAAAAATTTGTGGTAAATTTCTGCGAGTCAATTTTGATTAAGTAAAATTAACCTAGAAATGAATTCAATTGAACAATTAATCAAGCAACAACCTGAAGATTGGTCTTTAAGACAAGAGTTTTATAAACAGGCTGATATCTACGAACGTGAAATTAATAAAATCTATATGGACAGTTGGTTGTTCATTGGTCACGACTCAGAAATTCCAAATAAAGGCGACTATTTTGTATACAACTTGCTTTCAGAATCAGTAATTGTGGTTCGGGGAAAAGACCACCAAATTCATGGATACATGAATGTTTGTCGTCATCGTGGTTCACGTATTTGCTTAGAAAATAGAGGCAATATGAAACGCTTCACATGCCCTTACCATGCCTGGACATACAACTTAGATGGGTCATTGATGACTGCAAAAGAACTGGGCAATGGGGTCAAAAAAGAGAAGCTTGGATTGCATAAATGTCAGGTTGCAGTTGTTGAAGGTTTGATTTTGTTGAATTTTTCAGACCAGCCTTTATCACTGGACGACTTAAAGAATGAGCTGACGGAACCTATGAAAATGTTTGGATTTAAAGACCTCAAGATTGCAGCTCATAAGAATTACCCCATTGATGCTAATTGGAAGCTGGCGGTTGAAAATTACAACGAATGTTATCATTGCGCTCCTGCGCATCCAGAGTACTCACAATCTCATAGTCAGATGCTAGCAGATGAGAAAAAATATGATGAGGCACAACAAAAAATGCTTGCCTCCCTATCTGCATGTGGGATGAAAAATATCGAAATAAATGTAGGTTATACAAATCAAATTTCTGGCCAGGAACAATACGCTTACTGGCGCTATGCATTGTTTGATGGGTATGTCACAGGCAGTAAAAATGGCGAACCCATCGCTCCATTAATTGGAGATATTAAGCAATTTAATTCGGGTGCATCTGATTTTAGTATTGGACCAGTGAGTTTTTTATTGGCCTATTGCGATCATGTTGTTGGCTATGTCTTTACCCCTACTGCTCACACAACATGTCAATGCGATGTTTATTGGATGGTACGTGGTGATGCAGTTGAAGGCGAAGACTACGATGTAAAAAATTTAACATGGCTATGGGATGTAACCACAAAAGCGGATGAACGAATTGTCATGAACAATCAAAAAGGCGTCAATTCTAGAAAATACCAACCTGGTCCTTTTACTAAAAAAGAATCTACAGAAAAAGACTTTATAAGATGGTATCTCGCATTGATGCAGGATTAGCCATCAAAGAAGCGAAAAAGAATCGCCCATAATTATGTATAGATTCCTTGCCTACGCAGTTTTACTAACACTGTTTGTTTTTGCAGCTATGCAAATCTCACTACCCAGCAGGGACAGTACACACCAGGTTTTCAATGATTCTAACCATGTTGAGTTTGAATCTGGTGTTCGTCGATTGCGAGATGGAACTGTTGAAGTGGCGAGTCTGGTGAGTATGCCAGGAGTCACGTCGGATATGTTTCGATGGTGGTTTTCGGATTATCTACAAACCACTGAACACTATAGAATGTGGCACCCCGAAGATCATGTCTGGATGGGTTGGAAACACAAAATACTGGGCGAAATCACAGGATCACACCATCTAGTGCACGAGTATATTGGCGGTGAATTAATGAAGCTTCGTATCCAGTTCGCATGGCCTCAGGAGATCTTAGGTTACGATCCGACTGACGAAAATACCGTTGCAATCTGTGCTCGGGTTGGTGAACTGGAGTCGAGTCTCAATATTGCTGAGATGTGCCATGTTGCGAGCAATACACCTTCGGGTGCGGAGCTACGCTCACGTTTTTGGTTGGGAGTAATTGCGGATCGAGAAGCTGCTGGATGGCAGAATTTTTTGCTCTCTCTGTTAGCCAACAATCCTATTAGTCGACAGTTTGCTGTATCAGAAACCGAAGGAATCAATTTACATAAACATTGCATGGAAGAGATGAGTTACCTTGCAGATTTACTGCCGGTTATCTACAAAGAAGATTAAGGGTTACAAGCGTTCAGAATGCCACAAAATATGGTCGCCTATAAAAGTAGAAATAAAAAAATAACTGTGATCGTACCCTGGGTGTTTTCTTAGTTGGATAGGAATCTCTTTATCCTTACAAGCTTGCTCAAGCAGTTCAGGCTTGAGGTGGTCAGCTAAGTATTCATCGTCCTCACCCTGGTCAATCAAAATATCACTCGGCCAGCCCATTGAACGAGCCAAATCACATGCGTCGTAATCTTGCCAAAGATTTCTGTCTTCGCCTAAGTATCCAGTAAAAGCATTTTCACCCCATGGTGCTTTTGTGGGGGCACAAATTGGGGCAAAAGCTGAGACAGACTTAAATAGCTCGGGGTTTTTAAAAGCAATGGTCAAAGCACCATGGCCACCCATTGAGTGACCAAAAATACCTAATCTATTCATGTCGGCTGGAAAATTAGATCCTACAACAGATAACAGATCTTTAAGGATGTAGCTGTACATCTTGAAATGATCTGACCAGGGTTCTTGGGTGGCATCTAGATAAAATCCTGCACCCTGTCCGTGAGTGTAATCGGGATCATCCGGTACATCTTTGCCTCTCGGACTGGTATCAGGAGAAACCACAATAATACCTGCTTCAGCAGCATGGCGCTGAACACCGGCTTTGATACGAAAATTTTCCTCGGTGCAAGTCAGCCCGGACAACCATATCAGAACCGGCAATTTTTTAACTTCGGACTGAGGTGGTAAAAAAATTGAGAAAACCATTTTGCAATTGGTGGAATCACCCCAGTGAGAGTGCACTTGGTACTGACCACCAAAAGACTTGTTTTCTGCCTCAAGATTTAGCTGCATTTAGTCGACCTTCTTTCCTAGAATGAAAACCGATGACATCACAGTTATGAAACCTATAAGGATCATTATCCATGCAGGAAAACCAAAGCCCGTTGGTATTGTGCCTAACAACAAAGCAATTGAGGCCACAACTAAGGCATAAGGAAGTTGAGTTGTGACATGATCAATATGATCGCAACCAGAAGCCATCGAAGACATAATCGTTGTGTCTGAAATTGGGGAGCAATGATCTCCCCAAACAGCGCCACACAACACACAAGCAATGGAAGAATAAAGAATGTAAAAATGTTCCGGATCAGCGACCCCATTGATGGAGAGAATTTGCCAAACTAGTGGAACCACAATGGGGTAAAAAATACCCATGGTTCCCCAACTGGTCCCAGTGGCAAAAGCCGTTGCTGCAGAGAGGATAAAAATGGTTGCCGGAACCATAGCAACGGGCAAAAGCTCATCAAGAATTGAACTCAAATAATTCGCTGTTTGCAAAAGCTCCGTGGTTTCTCCGAGAGACCAAGCCATAATTAAAACAATGATTGCAAAGATCATGAATTTAACGCCTTCATACCAAGATTGAACCGCCTCTTCAAGTGACATTATGCCTTGGGCCAAAGTCAAAATAATAGCCGAGATCACTGCAATCATGGAACCCCACAACAGTGCTTGATACGCATCAGCAGACCCTATAATTTCCTGTACTGAATTGCCTTCGCCAGTAACAAATAAACCGCCAATAACACTACCAATGAAAAGCGCGATAGGAATAATGGCATTGAATGCTCTGGCTCGAGACGGATCTTTGGGCTCCAATCGATCGTTTTCAGCTTCATTCGAAGAACTCATCTCAGAACTTTGGAGAGAAGGATCTCTGCCAACTCTTGCCTCTGTCTCATATTTATACATTGAAGCAAAGTCCCTGCCTGACCCAGCAATTGTCATGACAAATACCAGCATAAAGATGGGATAAAAACTGTAGGCAATAGATTTGAGATAGATCAGATATGCCGACTCGGTTACTGCATCTATCTGCTGGATGGAAGCATCGATCATTCCTAGCTGGAAACCAACCCAAGTGGTAATAAGAGCAATGCAGGCAACCGGCGCAGCAGTTGCATCCACCAGAAAAGCCAACTTTGCCCTAGATATTTTAAGTTTGTCCGTAATTTTTCTCATGGTATTCCCAACCACGAGAGTGTTGGCGTAATCGTCAAAAAATATTGCCAATCCCATCGTTGCCGTAATCACCTGGCCCCGTTTAGGATTCTTTGTGAATCCCAGTAAGGAATTCACCACTCCATGCATCCCGCCATTTTTAGAGATAATACCGACAAGACCACCAATCATGAGACTGAAAATAATAATTGCAGCATGATCAGCATTTGCCAAAGCGCTCTTTACATAGGTTGCAATCACATCGAGAAAACTCTGCCAAATCACTCTGAAATTAAAACCCAATATTGCAAAGGAACCGATCCAGATTCCAAAAAACAACGCTGGGATTACACTGCGAAACAATAAAGCTATAATAATCGACATCAATGGCGGCAAGATCGACACCCACCCCCAAACAGCCTCAATCTTACTTGAACTCAAAACTTTACCGTTCATAGACAACTGAGCAGAGTAAGCTGCTTTTTTTGATAAAACTAAGTTGCTAAATGCAATCTCATTAGCATCCGAGCAATCTTCTGCCCTGTAGCTAACATCATTCAACTCAAGTGAATAATTGCAGAAATCCAAACTGGAACTATCGGTAACGGTTATCTCAAATGGAATGTCGGTTAAAACAACTTTAGGCACATCCATAACCGGTTGAGCCCATGCGTTTGTGAATGCCCCAAATGCAAGAAAAATAAATAAAAATATTGGGTTTTTATTGTTCATTGTGATCAATTAAAAAGTTTTTCCTCAAGCTTGAAGAGTTGCCCTCCCTTAATAACAACTTCAATATTCTCCAAGGCTTTTATGTTATCGATGGGATTATCTCTTAGGGCAACAATATCTGCAAAAAACCCTGAATTAATTTGACCAACTTGATTACCCCAACCCATCACATCTGCTGCATGTATAGTAGCTGCCTGGATGGCTTCAATGGGTGTCATTCCATTTGTAACCATGTAAGAAAATTGTTTCGCATTGTCGCCATGTGGATAAACACCGGCATCGGTTCCATAAACAATTCTTACTCCTGCTTGATGTGCTTTAGCAAAACCACTTCTTTGTTCTTCCGTTGTTTCTCGGTTTTTTCTTAAAAATTCTTCAGGCCAATTTTCTTCCTTGCCAGCCGTATTAATATAATCTCCGTTGTATATATCCATGGACAAGGCAACACCATTTTCTCTCGCTAAACGTATGCCTTCATCATCTATGAGTGATGCATGCTCAATTGAATCAACGCCTGCTAAAATGGCATCTTTGATGGATTGAGCTCCATGGGCATGGGCAGTTACCTTAATATCTGCTTTATGGCCCACAGCAACAACCGCTGCAATCTCATCAGGTGTCATTTCAGGGCTTCCAGGAAGACTGCCAAAAGCCAAAACAGCACCCGATGCGATCATCTTTAAAACGTTTGCGCCACCTGCAACAGCTGCCTCTGCTCTGAGTCTGAAATTTTCAGTGCCCTGAGTGACACCTTGTCGAATGTGAGCTGGAACGTTGCCTGTATAACCAGGAACATCAATGTCACCACCGCCACCTGGAATGGTCAAATAGAAACCCGAGATTTGCATTCTTGGAC
>CAZWGB010000070.1:0-5342 GCA_964633465.1 uncultured Woeseiaceae bacterium
AAGCCTCCTTTGAGAGAGCTAAAGCATTTCTCAATGCAGGTGATGCCAAAATGGCAGAAAAAATTTGTCGATCTTCATTGAATGAAATTTCAAGTGGTGATCCAAACCTTCAGGTATTGCTATGTGTCTCCCTAATCAGACAAGGTCGTTCAGGAGCTGCCGTTAAAAGATTAAAACACACACTTAGAATGTTTCCTGATTTTCCTCAAGCACATGAAGAATTAGGCAACGCCCTCCTAGGACAAAACAAACCAGAAAAGGCTCTAGAATCGTTTAAAAAAGCCACTGAACTTAATCCCAATAATGCAGATGCATTCATAAAACTTGGAAAAATATTTTCAGCTCTTGGCCGAAAAGAAGAGGCTAATGAAGCTTATGAAACTGCATTAGCTCTTAATCCTACTCAAAAAGAACTGGCCACAGCAATGCAGCATTTAAATAGGGGAGAAATAGAAGAAGCTGAAAAAATTTGTAGGGAAGCGTTAAAGAAACAACCAGATGATGTGAATGGTTTGAGACTCTTAGCTTCGATAGCTTCAAAAATGGAACAAAAAGAAGATGCCATAGTGCTTTTAGAAAGAGCCGTAGAGCTCAAACCAAAATTTGCTGGAGCTTGGGGTGATTTAGCTGAATCTTATACAGAAGTAGAAAGTTATGGTAAAGCTCTTGATGCTGTCCAAAGAGTCATACAACTTCAACCAGATCTGCCTTTTGGCTTTATGATTAGGGGCAGCATTCTCGGAAAAATGTCTGATCATGAAGGCGCCATAGAAGCTTATCATCAAGCACTCAAAATTGAACCCGATCATTTAGGTAGCCATATGGGCCTTGGAAATATACTGAAAACAGTGGGTGATTATGAAAAATCTGTTGCTGCTTATAAAAAATCTATTGAAATTCAACCCTTATTTGCAGAAGCCTATTGGAGTCTAGCTAACCTCAAGACTTATACCTTTGAGGATTCTGAAATAGAAGCCATGGAAGAACATGTGCAAAATGAAGCTATGCCTTCAAGTAACAGAGCATTTTTTCACGTCGCTCTGGCTAACTCGAAAGAAAAAGAAAAACGATATGATGAAGCATGGGAACACTTTGAAACCGGGAATAATATGAGGAGACAGGAAGAAGTTTATGATTCAGTTCAAACACAATTAACGCACGATGCATTGATTGAGGTGTTTGATAAAGAATTTGTTGAATCTAAGAAAAATAAGGGCTCTCAAAGTAATGCGCCTATTCTCATAGTGGGACTACCAAGGTCAGGGTCAACTCTTGTTGAACAAATCTTAGCAACTCACAGTAAAGTTGAAGGCACTAAAGAATTACCAGATTTATCATTACTGGGCAGAAAACTTACAAAATCTAAACCCAGGGGCATCCAATACCCGGAAGCTGTGAAAGAAATGACAAATGAGGAATTTGTTGAATTTGGAGAAGACTATCTGACTACAACTAAACGATATAGAACTGATAAACCTTATTTCATTGACAAAATGCCTAATAACTTTGCTCACCTTGGGTTCTTAAAATTGATACTACCGAACGCCAAAGTTATTAACGCGATGAGGCACCCTCTGGACAGTTGTATTAGCTCTTATAAGCAATTGTTTTATAAAGGACAATCATGGAGTTATGATCTCTTTGAGATTGGTGAATATTATTTGGAATACCAACGAATTATGGACCATTGGCATCAACTATTTCCTGGAGAAATACTGGATCTTCAGTATGAAAATCTTATAACTAATCAAGAAAAAGAGACACGTAAGTTATTGGATTATTGTGAACTTGAATGGGAAGACGAATGTTTAAAATTCTATGAAACAAAGAGATCCATCAATACTGCAAGTTCTGAACAAGTTAGACAACCAATTTACAAAGGAGCAATGCAAGCTTGGAAAAATTATGAAAGCCATATTGAGCCACTAATCAAAACGCTTAGACCCTTAATCGACCGATTAGATATAAAAAATTAGAACTAACTTTAACTCAGTAACTTTGCTTTTGACTTTATAGCTGGTGGCATGTAGTCGAAAATAAATGTAATTCTATCCTCATCTCCACGATTCATAACACTGTGGGTGGATTGGTTATTTACTTCATAAGCCTTGCCAACTTTTAGATGAAAAGGTCGGCCAGCTATTGTAAATCTGACATGATCATTGGTTGTTATTGGAATATGTATACGGTGCGCTAAATGAAAGGAAGGGTGTTTATCTGTGTGAGGAGTAATCCTCTCACCAGCAAATAACTTGGCAGCCATAGCTCTAATAATCATGCCTCCCGGCTCATAATGTTTGTTAATAATATGATCCATTAGTGGCACAGCAATATCTGCAAGAGGATCCCAAGCGACCTCCTTTGAAACAGTTATCTCAGGCCAACCATCACAAAAAACCATCACTAAAGAACTGGTTTTTTTATGCACATCAAACATTTCCTGACGACTTAAATTTTCATTCCAAGCTTTATCATCAAGAGAGAGAATCCTATCTCTTAAGGGGCTATAATCTATATCACCAAGTTCCTTTAATGGTTCACCTATGTCCACAATTCTTACCTAAAGTTCTTATTTATAAGAAGTTTACTTAAAGATTTAATCCCTGTAAAAAAAACCTTTGTTTGCGAAACATTAATCAGTATAAAACTTATATTTATTACCAATTAACAATACCTTAAAAAACTTTGAGGCACGTATGTGTTGTTATATTGCAACAAAGAATGCATTTAGGGGATAAAATTAACAAAAAAAGACCCTAGATTAATGCTTGTATTATGCTTATTATCATATAGTATCTTTATGGAATATGCCTTTGGCTATTGGCTTACCGCATTTAATATAGAAATTTTTTAAACTAGGAATAAAATTATGTCGACATTAACTAAGACTCAAAAAGTTACAGGTGTAGCAGCGGCTGTATCCGCAGCATTAGCTGGTTACACTACAACTCAAGCTCAACTTGAAGAAATTGTTGTAACAGCAACCAAGAAAACAGAAAACCTACAAGACATTGCCGGTAATGTTCAAGCCATTACAGAAAGCGATCTTAAAAAAGCTCAAGTTATTGGTATGGAAGATTACGCTAAACTTATACCATCTATGAGTTATGTTAACTACCTACCAGGTACAGGTAAGGTGTATTTCCGTGGTATAGCAGACGATAACGGAACCTTCATATCAGAAGAATCATCAGCGTTATACATTGATGAACAACCAGTTACTCAAGCCGGTATGGCGGTTGATGTAAGAATGGTTGATATTGCTCGTATTGAAGCGCTGGCTGGACCACAAGGAAGTCTTTATGGTTCAAGTGCTCAATCAGGCGCTATTAGAATCATAACCAATAAACCAGACCCCAGCGGATTCGAAGCCAGTGTCGATATGACATTGAGAGCTTCAGCTACAACCCCTAGAAATGAAGACAGCTGGGACATCAGCGGTATGGTTAATATTCCAATATCTGATAATTTCGCTATCCGTGCAGTTGGCTTTACAGCTGAAGATGGTGGTTATGTTGATGTGGTAGAGGGAGTTAGTGCAAGATTTGGCCTTAATAAAAATACAGATTTTAATCCTCTAGTTGTTCGAGAAGATGTTAACACCTTCAAATCATCTGGTGGAAGAATCTTTGCTAGATGGGACAACGAGAGTGGTTATGTTCAGGCTGGGCTCTCAGCACAAAATAATAGTGCAGATGGATATAACTATTTTGACCAAAGCGTAGGCGACCTTCAAAGGGTTTCTTTTTATGATGAACCCAGAGACGATGATTGGACTCAACTGTCGTTGACGGTAGAGCATGATCTTGGTTTTGCAAAATTAATCTCAGCAACATCATATTTCGATAGAGATGTCTACTATGTAAATGACAGAACCACTTACTCTATGTATTTTGGTACTTTCTGTTACTACTACGGTGGAGCTCCTTCAACAAGTCGTTATTGTTTTCAACCTGTAGGTACTGCCTATTGGTACAATGACGTACCCGGATTCAATGAGTTGTATCAATGGAATGAGTCCAAAACCCAAGAATTTAGATTATCAAATCAATCTGATGATCTAGATTGGGTAGTAGGTCTTTTTTATCAACAAAGAGAAGAAGGATGGGATTTCTTTACACAGACTGAGGATTATAGAAATTCAGCTGGTTACGCTAATCAGATGGCTTCTGTGTCATATTACCTCCCTGATAGATTACCGGTAGCGCCAACTGACATTTGGTGGGCGTCCTACGATAGAACTGAATGGGAAACCATGGCTGTCTTCGGTGAGGTTAACTATCGATTTGATGAAAAAACGGAATTAACTGTTGGTGGACGTTACTTTGATCGTGAAGCTGATAAGACTTATTGGGTAGAAAACCCCAAAGGAGCTTTAACAGCTGACGGTGTTCTACCTAAAAACAAGAGAGACAATCCTTCTAACAAAGATTTCGTACCTAAAGTAAGTATTAAATATAATATCAATGATGACATGATGGTCTATGCTCTTTATTCAGAAGGCTACAGACCAGGCGGTGTGAATCGTGGAAGAGCAGAAGTGCCTTTCTATCCTGATGTTTACGATGCTGACTTCCTAACGAACAATGAGATTGGTTTTAAATCAACTCTTGCTGATGGGAATGTCAGATTAAATGTTACCTACTTCACCATGGATTGGGAAAACTATCAAATTGAATTGGTGGACCCAAGTAACCTTGGTTGCGATAACCCAAATGCCTATCCTGCACCAATGTGTGGACAACCTTGGCAGAAAGTGGTGGCGAATTTAGGTGACGCAACATCTGAAGGTTTGCAATTTGAAGTACTAGCAGCAGTTAATGACAGTGTTGAATTAGGCTGGAACTCTCAATGGGGAGACAGCAAAACCAATACAGAACTAGCTGATGGCAGTGCCCCAGCAGGTTCGAGGTTACCTCAGGTGCCAGAATTCAAAGCCAATTTTTGGATTGAGAAAACATTGAATATCTCTGCATTTGGAGCAACTGAAGGGTTTGCAAGAGCCTCATGGAGTTACAACGGTGATACCGTTAGTGCAGTACAACCTGATTATCAATACATTCAAGACGCGTACACCATAGTTGATATGAAAGTAGGTATTCTAGGTGATGATTGGGAACTTGATTTCTTTGTCAATAACCTGACAGATGAAAGAGCTCAAATCGCTGTAAACGATTGGTATTTTGACTTCTTCTTCGGTAATGCTAGACAGTACACTAACCGACCAAGAGAAATGGGAATTAGATACACCAAACGTTGGTAATATTTTTCAGTAAATAATAAAAAAGCCCCTGCAAAGGGGCTTTTTTATTTTCTAAAGCAATATACAATGTTTTGAAATG
>CAZWGB010000071.1:0-5332 GCA_964633465.1 uncultured Woeseiaceae bacterium
TCGGCAATTAACTGTGCTGCTTTGAGTTCATATTGATGTCTTTGCCCGTAATCAATGCTCAATGCAAAACAACTGCAAGCATTGGATTTTGCAATAGCCAAGGCAGTGGCAGAATCCATTCCCCCGGAAAGCAATACAACCGCTCTAGCCATAGTTTTATCTTCCCGGTTGGTTATTCCATAAAATTTTATGGATTTGCATTTGAAACCTAATAGGTAATTGATCAGCTAAAATCCACTCAGCTAAGTCCTTTGGATCCAATGATTCAGAGCATGGAGAGAATAGTACTGGACATACATCATTAATTTTATATTTTTCGATAATTGCTTTGGACCATTGGTAATCTTCTCGACTACAAATTACAAATTTCAGCTCATCAGATTCTTTAAGTACTCCTATATTTTCCCACCTGTTTTTTGTTGATTCATCTGAATCAGGAGTTTTAATATCCATGATGATTTTGATCCGCTCGTCAATTCCTTCTAAACTTATTGAACCACCGGTTTCAAGGCTTACGTGGAAATTTAAATCAGCCAAGTCTTTTAGCAGTTTTTTTGAGTCTGACTGCGCCAAAGGCTCTCCTCCCGTTACACATACATCTTTGCAATTAAATTTTGTAACTTGGCGAATAATATCCTCAAAAAAAATTTTCTTACCTCCATAGAAAGCATAGCTAGTATCGCAGTACTGGCATCTTAACGGACAACCTGTTAGGCGTATAAAAACTGTTGGAAGACCAATTTTTGATGTCTCTCCTTGTATAGAAGAAAAGATCTCGGTAATTCTCAAGCTCTTTTTTTTAAGCATGTTTTATTGTGCTGTTGAATTTATTATTTTTAACTTTTGGACAGCCAAACGAGCAACTGAAGTATTTGGATATTGATTTGTAACTAGATTTAAAATTTGCTTGGCTCGCTCAAAATTACCCAACTCAAAATAACAAAATCCAGACTTGAGAATTGTTTCGGGTATTTTCCCTGAATCAGGAAACTGTATTTGTATACTCTCAAACTCTTCTAATGCTTTTAAGTAAGCTCTTTGAGCATAATACGTCTCTGCCAACCAGTATTTAGCATCATCAAGAAACTCGCTTTCCTGATACAATTCAATGAATGAGATAAATGAATTCCTGGCTGTTTCATAATCCCCTTCCTTTAACAATTCGAATGCAGCTTGATAATCTTCTCTACCCAATTGGCTCATTAGATTGCTCTTATTAACAACATTTTTTTCAATTTCTTCTTTGCTTACTAATGCGATTTGCAACCTAGAAACTGTTGCTTCTAATTCGTTAACTTTTGAAGATATCTTTTCAAAAGTCTTTGCATTTTCATCAGATAACTTAGTTATATTTAAAGTTATATTTTCTAAGTTTTTTTCGATATTTTGAAGAACCTTGCGTTCATCTGCTGGTAGTTCTTCTTTTCCAATTTTTAGTTTTTTTTGCTCTTCATTTTGTGTATTTTTTTGAAATAAGAGATTTTTTTCAAGTGTGCTGCATCCTGATAGGAAAATAGAAATCACTATTATTAGAACATTTAATCTGACACTTTTATCTAACACAATTTAAAACGCATAGCATCATCGTTGAATTATTCTGAACACAGAATAAACAGCCAAAGATAATAAAATAGTTGGTAACCATCCTGCCAATATTGGATTAATATTATAAACTTGGGAACTCTCAACCACAGTGCTTTCAATGAGAAAGTATATAAGGCCAATAATTACACCTAAGAGAATTCGATATCCAGTTCCTCTTGTTCTTAAGAATCCTAATGAAAAAGGCAGCGCTAATAAACACATTATAGGCAGGGCAAATATGGATGCAATTCTTGATTGAAAAGCTGTACTGTAAAGATCGGAATCAAGACCATTACTTTCTAGATAGTTAACAAACCTATAGAGTTCAATCATATTCAAATTTTTTGGTTTGACTACTGTTAAGCTAACTAAATCTCTATCCAGTTTTGTTTTTTCTATTTTGTATCGCGAAGATTGTTGCGAAATTCCATTTTCACTGAATACAGTTTCTTTTAAGTTACTCAGAATCCATTGATTATCATCATCAATGCCTGCAGAAGATGCTCTGGAGATTTTTGATAATTGAGAAAATGTTTTAAGTTCATAAATCGTGACATTTCCAAAACTTTTATTTTCCTCCAGTAGATTTATATTAATAATTTTATCGCCTTCCTTGAGCCATATCCCGCCAGTATTACCTAAGCTTGAATATTGAAATTTACTAATGGTTCTATATTGATCTGCATATCTTTCCATGGAAGGTGAGATGTACTCCCCTAAACTCACCGTAAAAAAACACAATATTAACCCAGAAGAAAATACTGAAATACCCAACCTTTGAAGTGAAACACCTGATGAAAGTAGAACAATGAGTTCGCTATTTTTACTCATTAATCCCAGTCCGAGTAGACTGCCAATGAGAATGATAATTGGCATCAATTGAAAAATTGAGCTAGGTAGTTTTAAAAGCGTATATTGAATAGCTTGATTTACACCGTAATCACCGGTTCCAATGTCGTTTATCTGGCCCACAAAATCAACAAAACCTGAGAGAGCAACAAATACAAACAACACTATCAAGGTCATCTCTAAAATAGCTCTAAAAACATACCAATCAAACAATTTCAATATTCATTTCCTCCAGGGCAATATACGTTGAAAAAATCTATAATTAATTAAAAGCATGAAAATACCAAGTAATAAAGCTATTACATGCACCCACCATAAACCATAGATCTCAGGTGTAACTCCTTCTTCAAACCAAACCCTAGCAGCACCCAAGCAATTGGCATAAATCATATAGATAAGAATTCCAAGTATAAGTCCAGTATAGCGACTGTCTCTTGGAGAACTTTTACTCAAAGGTATCGCCAAAAAAACTAGAATTATTAAGGCAATGGCTGGAGAAATTCTCCACTGAACTTCCGCCATTGCCTCCAACGAATTTTTCTGTATTAAGCTGCTAAGTTGTTCTGAAGATAAATCAATTTTTTTACTTTGATTTGTGTTAATCGACAATGGTAGTTGATGTTCGGAAAATTCTAAAATTCTAAAATCTAAATCTCCAGGCTTTCCCTCATATCGGTAACCATTATAAAAAACCAATAAATTTCCAGAATTTTGTGTACCGAGAATCTCTGCTGTTTCTGAAACGATTACGTTGACGTTGTTTCTAATTTCTTGTTGCACAAAAACATTGATCAATTGGTCATTCTCTAATCGATCTTCGGAATACATAACAGATCCATTATTCAGAGTAACAAATCGACCTGGTTCCAAAAAATCAATTCCAAGATTGAGCAATGCATTTTGCCTTGAAAAATCCATGTTTTTTCTAGCATCAGGAGCCAAATAACTGGAAACCAAACCCAGAATAAAAGCCAACAGTAAAGCAGGTAGTATTAAAGGACGATAAAGTGATAGAGGCCCTACTCCAGAAGCCATAATTGCAGCCATTTCACTATCTTTATAGAGTCGACCAAAAACCAACAAAATAGCTAAAAAACTACTGAGAGGTAATAAGATCGTAAGATACTCAATTGATGAATATAAAAGTAACTCTGCGATCACATTACCTGAAAGGTTTCCAGATGAAGCATCCCCTAATATTTTTGCAAACTGATTGGTTACTAAAATGGCAAGTAAAATCAATGTGACGCCCAACCATGCCTGAGCAACTTCTTTGAAAAGGTATTGGTTGATTATTTTTCGCATATACGAAAGATTCCTATTAATCAAAAAATAAGATTCATACTTATATTTTTATCCCTTTATCATTTACACTACACACAAGATAAAAAAATTACTAGATTGATTCAATTTTCAATAAAATGATCCAGTGATTTATTCTTTTACATTTTATTTTTTTAATTTAGAGAGGTGCAAATGAAATTCTCAATTAGCACAACAAAGATAACGGAAACAAAATCAAGTTGCTTAATCCTTCCAATATTTCAGGATGGTCAATTAAATAAAGCTACAAAGTTGATAGATGCTGCTAATGGAGGAATCATATCAGACTTTCAAAGTAACGGAGATATAAAGGGAAAAATAGGTCAATGTCGGATATTACCTGTCCAAAATAAACCCTATAAGAGAGTTGTATTGGTTGGTTGTGGTAAATACGAAGAATATTCAGAGAGTCGATATAAAAAAGCAATGGCCTCTGCTTTAAAAAAACTAGCTTCTACCAACCATAAATCTGCGACCAGTTTTCTTGCAACAGGACATAAATCCAACAAAAAAGTGGATTATCGTTCCGCACGTATTATGGCAGAAGTTTGGCATCAAATTAGTTATGAATATACTGCGACTAACTCAAAAAAAACAAAACGATTTGCCTTGAATACGTTCTCTTTAGGAACTAATGGTAGAAAAAGAAATCCTGAAATGAAAAAAGGATTGAATCACGGAAATGCCATAGGTTTAGCATCTAAAAAAGTTAGGTATCTTGGAGACTTGCCTGCAAATGTTTGTACTCCTTCTTTCTTAGTTAAAGAAGCCAGAAAAATAGCATCTTCTCATTCAAAAGTTTCTTTGAAGGTTATTAATGAACCAGAGATGAAAAAACTCAAAATGGGAGCTCTGTTATCAGTTACAGCTGGATCTGTGGAGCCTTCACGATTGATAATTCTTAACTACAAAGGTGGCAAATCAAATGAAAAACCGATAGCAATTGTTGGTAAAGGGGTCACCTTTGATTCAGGTGGAATATCGCTAAAACCGGGACATAAAATGGATGAAATGAAATTTGACATGTGCGGTGGAGCAGCAGCAATAGGTATTATTCAATCGGTTGCAGATCTTAGCCTACCTATAAACGTTATAGGTATTGTCCCTGCTTGTGAAAATCTACCCAGTGGCAATGCAACTAAACCAGGTGATATTATAACCTCAATGTCTGGTCAAACCATTGAAGTACTCAATACCGATGCTGAAGGCAGGCTTATTCTGGCTGATGCACTTACTTACTGCCAACGGTTTAAACCAAAATTAATTATTGATATGGCAACTTTAACTGGGGCTTGTATAGTTGCACTAGGTCAACATCTCTCTGGTCTAATGAGCAATTCTGATGAATTAGCTAATAAGTTACTTGCAGCAGGAGAAGCAGCTGGTGATGGGACATGGAGATTGCCATTGGGTAAAAAGTACATGGATCAATTAAAAAGTAATTTTGCCGATGTTGGCAATATCAGTGGTGGTGCTGGTGGAGCAGGCACAGTAACTGCCGCTTGCTTCCTTCAGAAATTTGTGAACGACATTGAATGGGCACATCTTGATATTGCAGGAGTTGCTTGGCTTGAAG
>CAZWGB010000072.1:0-5235 GCA_964633465.1 uncultured Woeseiaceae bacterium
CTAGTTTTTTCTTCAATTTTTTGGTATCTATATCCTTAATATCATCAAGTGCATCTTCTGCTTTTTCTTTTACATCTTCCAATGTTTTTTCCATTTTTTTCTTCATTTTTTTGGTATCTATATCCTTGATATCCTCTATCGCCTCATTCACTGCATCAACCGGTTCTTCTCCTGTATATACTAAGTAAGCCACGTACAATATAAATACAGCTATAATGGCAAGTACAAGTTTGAACAATTTCTTAAACAAAGCCAGTGCTATTAAGATTGCCAAAACAATCCCAACTTTTACAAATGTTGGGTCTGTAAATACTGTCTCAATTAATGATTCCATGATTGTTTTTCCTTTTTGTTTTTTTCCTTACTTCAATATAATCATTTTTCTTGCTGATATAACTCCTGGAGTGCTGCAGCAGTAGTATGCTGGAGGTTTGGATGGGAACAGCTTATAAGAGAAGGAATAAATAAATATCTATTCAATATTTTTCCAAATTTTGTTAATTAATTATATTTTATTCTAATGAGTCATCCAGTTCTTTATTCCATTTAACCCATTCTGATATCAAATCTTTAGTTGAATCAATTTTTGTTTTTGATATTGATAAATTCTTAAATCTTATGAAAGCATCACGTTCTTTTTTCAAAAAATTCTCAAATTCTGCTGCTTGTTTCAATTTGAACACTTCATATTCATCTTTGAATTTCAAAAACAATCTCTCTTGTTCTTTCAAATATTGATCAAAATCCTTTACAATTTTTACTACTTCTCCAGAACGAACTATGATAGTAGTATCTTCTTCAGTGAGACCATCTTCTTTTAAAGGAATAATATTTACTATTCCGTTATAAACATAGTGGTCAGATACATTCTCATTTAGATTCAAACTGTATGTTGTTCCTCTAATAGCTGCCACAGCAGTAGGAGTTCGGATTTTTGTTTTTCTAGAGCCCCCTTTACCTGGAATATTATACCAGATCTTGCCTTTCAAAGTATGAATCGAATTTTCATTTTGATCGTTGTAGTTTATTTCAACAAGTGATAGTTCACCAATGCGTAAAACATGTTTTTCTCTATTTTTGAGTTCACATCGAGACTTGACTTCAGTCTTGATCTTATTATTATTTGCAAGATATTGATTCAAAGTTCCCGTTGACCAATAAGAACTATCTGTTTCTTGTACGAATACTTTACCTAAAGGTAAAGTCAAACGCCACTTCTCAATCTCTTCAGAATTTGAAAAACCAGCTAATAAAAAAAGTGACGAAAAAATTACTAATTTATTTAACAATGAGATATACACAACAAATAATAAATGTCGGTTCAGTTAAAATATCATTTAATCAATTGACTACTATAGAATGATATTTGTCTTTTCTGGACCAGACCCGTTCCAGATAATCTCTCGCTTCCTGGTGCTTCAAGTCTTTGTGAAGTTTTTTATATAGTTGATCTGGAGACATGGAATTTGCTTTTTGAGAAGCAGGCTTTAATTTGGCTCGATTCACAAGTGCTTTCGCCACGTTGCCAATGCCTGTATTATAGGCGGGCACTGCACAAATATAAGCGCGCTCATCGTCTTTGATTGATTTAAAATATTTATGCCTGATCTTAGAGAGATATGCACAGCCCAATTCAATATTATTCCCAGGCTGGTAAAGGTAATCTCCATCGATGAACTTGTCTTTCTTGTATACGTAGAGATAGGCATCCCTAGCTCCACTTTTTGGCACAAGCTGCATGAGGCCATAGGCAGGAATATGTGATTTGGCTTTAGGGTTAAAGGCAGATTCTGTTTCCATCACCGCAAACGCAATGATGGGATCAATATTAAATCGTTTACTCTGCTTCAGGATTTCCTGTTTATAGCGATCTGCCCTTGTGTTAATATGGTCAGACTTCATAGGAACCTTCACCGTATAAACCGTTCTTTTTTTCCCATCCTTAGCCTTGTATGTCTTTGTTGCCACTGGTTCATTTGCAACCAGCTCGGATGCGTATGCCTTGGCTGTGGCAGGTGTAACCGTTTTTCCTTTTTTATCCACGACCTGTTTATTAAGCATTGGCTTACCATCATTTCCCTTTGCTTTGAGGATATCCGTCAATTTCCTTTGCAGTTTTTTATCTGCAATTTTCTTTTTCACTTCAGGAGATTTTTGTTGCGGCTTTTCTTTCTGGGATTCTGACGCTTTTGTTTTTTCAACAATGGATTTAAGTGTTTTTGGTTCGGTGACCTTTTTTTTCTCCTGCGTTACTTGTTGTTTCGGCGCCTGTTTTGTTTCCTGTTTTGGAACAGTTTTTTCAACTTTTTTTATCGGTTCAGGATCAGGAGTTGGAATTTCTTCTTCAACGATCACTTCTACCGTGATCTCACCCTTTTCAAAATCAACGGATGCCCTGGAATCAAGGTCATCATCATATTCCACATATTCCTTTTTTGACGGCGCTTTAAAATCCTGCCATTTCTCTTCCACCGCTTTCTTGAATGCTTCAAATTCCTTGGCCTGCTGTTCTTCATAGGCTTCGTACTGAGACGTAACTTCAGCAACATAATTCTTGAACTCATTTATTTCATCCTCAAACGCCTGCTGCTGGGCCTGCTGCTGCCGGTTTTTAAATTCTTCAAAGGAGTCCTGAGCAACCGTAACCTGTAACAATGCTATAAAGTAAACTATATGCCTAATCTTTTTCATTTTGATTTACTTTTCAATTGATTGAGGAAGATTATTCTACCTCATCTATATTTTAATTAAAAAAGGATACACCTTATGTCTCTTTTAATATCGCTCATATATTCTAAGATATTGTGTGCCGTTGACATCCACAGACATGATCAGGTTGGTACCGTCAACTATAAAGGGTATCGGATAGCTGTTATTTACAAGGAAACTTTCATTATTTACACTCCAGCTGCCTGTTGTACCTTCATCACTAAATGTTCGGTCACCGGCAATTGTGAAAATACTGCCAGCCCCACTATAATCCTCATCTTCCGTATTTGGATTAATAGTCCCCAGATAATTCCAATCACCAACCAGTGCATTCTCTTCATTCGTTAGTGGTGCAGATTCAGGCTCTGTCTTTTTACCCTGTTCTTCAGCCAAACGTGCAGCAAAGGCAATGGCATTTGTTTTCGCCACTTCAGCCTCCGCTTCTGCCACAATAATTGATTCCTGGGCTTTCAATTGGTTCAGCTTCACCTGCTCGGTTTCCTTCTTCACCTGTTCAATAGCGATCTTAGACTCTTCTGCCATGGCAGCTGCTTCGGCTGCTCGGGCATTCAGTTCAGCTTCATCAACTCCATATTTTGCTACCATAACATCTGAATCGGCTGTGATTTGTGCTGCGCTAATTTTTGCATCTGCTGAGAGCTGAGCTGAAGATATCTGCGCGGCAGCCATGGTTGTTGCCATTTCCAGTTCCGCTTTCTGGCGAGCGCGTTCTGTTTCAGCAGCCATCTCTGCAAGCTCCATCTCATGTTCCCTTTTTTTCCGTTTCTCATCTTCAATACGTGCAAGCCTCTCTGATTCAAGCCTATTGATCTCAGCCTTTATATCTCCAATGAGTTTTATAGCTTCTTCCACCTGACCTTCATCATGAGTGACCTTGGTAAATGGAACGATGGCTTTCTTAAGTTTTCCCTGATCATAAAGAGCCTTTCCTTCGCGGAGTTTCTCAGCCGACTTTTTCTTGAAAATTCTTTTTAATTCTTCATCGGCTTCAGACAGCATTCCTGCCAGGTTTTTCTTGGAAAGTTTCAATTTTTGAAATGCTTTTTTATTGGCATCCTTAATATTCTTTTTAGATAATCCCTTACCCTTTGCATCAAAGCTCGCGACTTTTTCACCATTCATTTTCACAACCATGAACATGTCCAACTCAGCAGTAACCAGGTACTGCCTTCCGCTCTTGCCGTCAACTTCCTTTTCATCAATAATGGTTACATTGCCATCTAGGGCAAGTTCAGCATCCGGACCCACTGAATACCCCATTTTCTCAATGCTCTTTATCAGTTTATTTTCCACCTTGTTGAGCCTGGTGCCTCCTTCATCAACAACCGTCAAAGTGAATGCAATCGGAGGTGAATCAGTGATCTTATAGGTAGCAGATGCTTCCGCGTTTTTCAAGTATCCCTTGTGGAATGCTGGCAGGCCCGTAAGATTGGGCCTGGCAAATACTTTACCACCTTTCTTACCGGTTGGATTTGCAGTCACATAACTTTCAATATTCCCATCTTCATCGGTAGTGACCCTTTCAACAACTTTCCCATCTTCATATTTTATTATAAGAGGCATGCCCGGAATCGGGATCTTGTTTTGTTTTTGTTTTAGATAAACATTAAAAACCAGTGGATTGGGTAACGGGCCACCGATCAAAGCAGATTGTTTGTTTCCAGATTCAACTTCGATTTTTACACCGGATAAAATATCACGCATCTCTGTTAATACATTTCCCATAGTGATATCCTGTGAAGTTCGGAAGGGTATCGGTGAAAGTGCATCGTAAAAAGCTTTCTTGGTATAAAAGCGTGGAATAAACTCCTGCACATCCATGTAATTCTCAAGCGCAGGAAAAATTCGTCCTTCATTACTAAAACTACGAGCATCAACCACATAGCTTGAGATCTTGGTCCACAACTGATCCAGTTCTACTTTCAGGCTGTTCATATACCGTGTTTTATTCAAAACCGCAAAAACGTAATATTTGCCATTTGATTTTTGTTTCTTAACAACTTCTATGCCTTTTACGGATTGATTGATCGTAGACTCAGTGCTTTGTTTGAAAGTATCGCGAAAGTAGGATGAGTTCTCAGTTTCAATAGCTTCAGTATGCATTTCGATGGTAGATGCAACCGTAACTTCAAGCTGGGCAGCAATGGCCACCTGGGCGGCGGTCTGTGCTGCGGAAAAGGTTATTCCCTCGCCAACGCCCACAAAGTTATATCTTATCGAATACTGTGGCAGTTTCCCTGTTGCAAACCACGTGGGCTCACCAGCAGCGAAAAGAAGAGAAATACTAAGAATAGAACTAACAATAATTTTCATAATAAAACCTGTGATGTTTCAAGGTTTATTCATAATCAACTTTTAGAAGAATCATCTTACGGTTAACATTTACCTTTCTAAGGGTACCTTCTGTTTCTTCCTTCTTGAAGAATTTCTTTACATAACGATATACCTTAGAAGATTTATCATATTTCTTTGGATCACACCAAATTAAGTAATCAACAGTTTGAT
>CAZWGB010000073.1:0-5045 GCA_964633465.1 uncultured Woeseiaceae bacterium
CCACAATCGTCAGGGTATCTTTACTGAACTCTTCTTACTTTTATAGTTGAGTTAACACCTTCTACATTGAGATTGTAGGTACCAAAAAAACTTTTTTCAATAATCACTGTTGGATTGTTAATTCTAACGATTAGCAAGCCTTCGCTTGATTGTTGCCATATCTGACCATTCTCCAATTGAAATTTTGTATAGCCGGACCAACCTTTGAATTCCCCAAGGATTCTACTGGTAATTTGGTCGACCTCATCTTCAACTTGGGCAATTCTTTCATTGCCGAATGTTTCTATACTTTCATCTATTTCCTTAACGCTGCTTGTATCAAATGATTGTTGAGATATAGCATCGGTGTTTTCATCGGTTACCGATTCATTTCGTGCTACGTCCTCTACTTGATTCCTGTTTCTACGCAGTCTAAATTTCTTGCGAGTAGTTTCTGCAGGTTTTGAGACGACAGGCTTCTGAGTCAATCTGTCGTAACATTGCAATCGAATGAGGGAAACTTGGATGTTAGAACATTCTTCTATTTGATCCTGCAATGTTTGGGCATGGATTGGTCCACCAATGCAGCAGAGAATCAAAAAGATAACTAAGTGTGAAAAATATGTTGTATTTATCATGTAAACAATTCCTTAACCGAAAAGATTGTGAGTGTATGATACTCCGAGTGCAGAGGATATAACAACATGGGTTTTATAGTTTAACTAGACACTATTGAGCGTTAAATCTACGAATATTTGTTGTTATAATACAACATTCTGCTCAAATCCATTTAAATCTAAACAATTTTTATAGATTTGACTGATTTTGTTGTCAATATTTAACTTGCTTAAGTCATGCAATTCCTTGAAAATGAATTTAGTTTATAGAGTAAGGCTCTGCTACCCATATATAGTGGGTATAGCGATCTACTCAGTTTAGTTTAATAACTCTGAAAATCAGGGGAGAGAGTAATAATGAAAATAAAGCTATTTGGAAAAGCTTTTAGTGCCTTTATCGTTTGTGGAGTTGCAGCTGCTTTGTTTGCAGTTCCTGCATGGTCACAAGACGAAGATGAAGATGCTGCAGAGCTAGGAACGATTGAAGTAACGGGTTCTCGATTGAAACAAACAGATATTGAGACCGCAAGTCCAGTTACGATCATATCAAGAGAGCAAATTGCATTGTCAGGTTTCGCAACGGTTGCGGAAGTATTGCAAACAACACCATACAACTCATTTGGGTCCTTTAGGGAAACCTCTGGGTACGCCAATGGACAAGCAGTTGTTAATAACATTTCATTGCGTGGCTTGGGCTCAGCAAGAACTTTAGTATTGATAGACGGGCGAAGAATTGCTTCAACCGGTGCATCTGGAGGTAGTGCTCAAAACTTAAACCAGATACCTACATCAATAGTTGAACGAGTTGAGATCCTTCGCGACGGTGCATCCGCAATTTACGGTTCTGATGCAATTGCAGGCGTTATCAACATCATAACCCGTAAGGATTTTGATGGCATGGAACTCTCCTTAACATCTGGAAGACCTATTGCTGGTGCAGAATATGTAAGAGCAAACCTCACAGGCGGTATTTCAAACTCCAGAGGAAACATGTACTACACCGTTCAGCATTACGGTCGGCAACCACAATATTACAACCAAATCGAGTATGCTGCTCATGCCTACAATTACGATTACTTTAGTTCATTTGGCTACCCAGGTTCTGCCTATGTTTATGGTAATGATTTTGGCATTGCGGGTTATATGGTTGATCCGAGATGTCCTGAAAAACCTGTGGGTGGAGCAGGAGATGATGGAACAAACAGTAGTTCTACCTTCCCCAACTCATACCGATGGGCAGGTGCTGCAGGTGGCAACATGATGGGTAGATGTGGCTATGACTTTGCACAAGACATTATCTCTATACCACGAGTGAAACGAAACGCACTGCTGTTGAAATCAAACTTTGAGCTGACCCCTGATATCGACGCTCATACTGTGTTGATGATTTCTCAAAACGATTCTGATTCCAGATTTGCAGGCACACCAATCACCTCACCATATCCAACAATGTATGGAGACAACCCACACCATCCGTTAAAAGCGTATGGCTATGACTGTGATGCCAATGAATGTGGTACAGCTATTTTGCTTGCCCGTTCTGTTCCCAATGGAACACGCGACAACAATGTCATTGAAAATATTCAAGACCTAAGAATGGGTCTTAGTGGGGTATTGGACATTGCTGGTGGCCTAGAATGGGAAGCAAATGTTCAAGTAGTCAATAACGATACTGACAATATGACACAAAATCTGGTTAACAAAGCTTTGTTACAAGCGGCATTGGACGCTGGCACACTTGACTTGTGGAACGTCAATAATACAGGCCTTGATGCAGTTGCTACACAAATGAGGGGTTTTAATCACACCAAGCTTTACCAAGCTAATTTGAAACGAACTCAAGGCGATATTATTGCCAGACTTGATATTGGAGAATTGCCAGGCGGACCAGTTGGTTTGGTTTTTGGTGTTGAATATGCACATTTGTCTTTTGAACAGATAAACGACCCTGCATCCAATGCACTGATCATCGCTGGTACAGCTGGTGGTGACAACATTCAAGCTGAGAGAGCTCAAAAAACTGCTTTCTTTGAGGTCGGTATGCCAATTTTAGATAACTTAGATGTCAGTGTTGCAGGTCGTTACGACGAGTACAGCACCACAGGTATTGGCAGCAATTTCTCACCACAAATTACACTTGCATACAGGCCTATTGACTGGGTATTACTCAGAGGTACTTATGGTGAGGGTTTCCGTGCAGCGGCTATGGATGAAATGTACGGCAATATGTCAGAAAGTTTCCCTAGCGGTATAGATATCGTTGGTTGTCAAACTGGTGTCTCAGTTTGTACGGCAACCCAATATCGTGCACTCTACGGTGGTAACCCTGATCTAGCACCTGAGGAATCAGAGCACTTCACCATTGGTGCAGTGTTTGCCCCACTCCCAGGTTTAACCTTGCAGTTAGGATTTTGGCACACTGAATACGACAACTTGATTACCACATCAAGCATTAACCGTGAGTTTGCAGCTGAAGCAGCTGGCC
Organism: uncultured Woeseiaceae bacterium; assembly: GCA_964633465.1. Taxonomy (GTDB): domain Bacteria; phylum Pseudomonadota; class Gammaproteobacteria; order Steroidobacterales; family UBA11654; genus DTSX01. The sequence goes on from CAZWGB010000073.1 coordinate 3,082, forward strand.
TCATAAACTACGTTTATCGATATCAGCCAGGTGAAGAAGGTCCAGCTGGATCAGTTAAATACATTTCACTGCAATACAACAACTTTGCTGGTGTTGAAGCAGAAGGTTTGGATTTGGATATGACTTACATCATTGACACTGAAAATGCCGGTCGCTTTGACATGGGTATCAGTGCAGCGAAATACACCAAGTATATTGTGCAAACCTATCCTGAAAGTCCTAAAGATGAGTATCAAGGTGAACTAGGATTGCCAGATCTTAGAATCAACCCTCACGTTTATTGGGGTAAAGGTGACTGGGGTGCTGCAATAACCGGTTATTACCTCTCAGGTCAAGATGAGGACTATGGTGGCAGTAATTACGCTGTAGGCAGTCACATGGAGTGGAACGCCCAAGTTAGTTATCAACTTCCATGGGATGCCAGCATCACAATTGGTGCTCTTAATATTACCAATGAAGAGCCTGAGCAAAACTCTGACTGGTACGGCTGGGAGCCTTTTGATTTTACCCTTTACAGCACAATGGGTAGAACGGCTTACATCCGATACAACCAGAATCTCTAATCTGATAGAGATTAAACTAAACAAAAAGAGCGGGCATTTGTCCGCTCTTTTTTTTCTAGTAAGAAATTTTTACCGATCAATCTCTTGACGTAACTGTGCTGCTAGATCCTTGCCTTTTTTGATTTGCTTCAAGCTCATTCTTTGTTTCAAAGAAAACAATTCTCTCTTTGCATAACCAAGAACAAATAGATTACTAAATTCATCGTATTTTAAAACAAACTTGCAATGCGGGATTGTTTTGTCCTGATCCTTCCTTTCTTGTTCATAGCGTTTTTGGACATCTTTGAAAGCACGATCTTCCATAGTATCAGAAGCTAGTAACAGCCAAGCGTAGGCTTTGACTAAATTTTTTTTCACTCCCTTTGCATCTCTGTAGGACAATCCCATTCCAACTTGCGAAGCAAGATGATTCTTCAGTGCAGCTTGTTGATAGAGAGCAAAAGCTTGTTCATAGTCTTTTCTAACCCCAACTCCATAACGATACAGTCTTGCCAAGCCATTAATGCCGTCTAGATTTCCTTTCTCTGCAGCTTTTTCATACCAAACTTTGGCCTTTCTGGCATTCTCAGGAACAACTTCACCAGCCCTATACATTTCAGCCATCGCCAGCTGAGCCTTGGTGTAGTCTTGTTCAGCAGCCATGCTGATCCAGTTGAATGATTGCTTGTAATTCTTGCGAAAGTCGCCATGTCTGGTTCCAGAGTACAAAAATCCAAGCAAAGTTTGAGCTTCTGGATCACCTTGGGTGGCAAAAACAGTGCATGCTTCAATAGCTTCTATGCATTGATTGTTCTGAATCAAATCCTTGCATCCAGACTGGAAGTCCATTTCTGCATTTGCTGACGCAACGGTTACAACCAGGAAAAATACGATCAGATTTCGCAGTGTAATCATGGGTTAAATATTAACCAATTTCATGGAAATCAACTAGACCTTTGTTTGTTTTTTAGATAAGGTTTTATCCCTTAACTAAGGAGATTTTATCAGATGAGATACGCTTTAATTCTGTTGATACTTTTCACCAGTAACATGCTTAATGCTGTTGAGAAATTCCCTGTGGACCATTTTTTCAAAGATCCATCCATGCTCGATCCTCAGTTATCTCCGGACGGTAATTATTTAGCTGCACTGTTGCCATACAACATTAATGAAGAAACGCAAAACGTCTGCAAGAGAAGGACCCAAAATTTTCTCAAAGATCTGGAAAAATATGCTGCAAAAGAGCTGGGTATAAGAAGAGTTGATGTGAGTACATTATCCCCTGAATTCATTAAAGATCTAAAAAGAAAATACGCACAAGCTGAAGAAGGGGTGCACTGGTGTGATCTAAGTCGCCGCAACATTGCTGTCATCTGGTTGGCTGATCCAAATCCAAATTGTCAACAAGGCAAATATGCCCAT
>CAZWGB010000074.1:0-5020 GCA_964633465.1 uncultured Woeseiaceae bacterium
CCTTTCATTGCAAGTAGCCTTCCTTGTTTTTTTAACATGTGGCCTGCAACTGAAATAAAATAAGCAATACTCCCTAGCGCTCTGCAAACTGCAGCATCCGCCTTTTTTGTAAGCTCGACGCTCTCTGCTCTTTGGCAAATGGTTTTGGTATTTTTAAGCTTGAGGGCTTGAATTGTTGCGTTTAAAAAATCAGCTTTTTTGTTTTTTGACTCCACTAAAATAATTTGGCTTTCAGGTTTAATTATTGCTAATGGGATGCCTGGGCAACCGCCGCCACAGCCAACATCTACAATCCTGCCACCAGGAACATATTGCGCTATGCTCAGTGAGTCCATGAGGTGCTTGGTAACCGCTTCCAGCGGGCTAGTGATTGCGGTTAAGTTCATTGTCTGGTTTTGTTGTAACAACAAATTGATATATGTGATCAACAAACTAACACTACGCTCTTCTGCGGGAAGGCCTAATTGCCGCATCCCTTGCCTTAAGAGATCCTCTTGTTTGGCCACTTGGTTTAGTGTTGCCCCCTAGGTTTTGCCCTGTCCTTTTTTGGTGGCATTTACTAAACAAGCCATGTTTCCATAGGGGTGTTTATTTTCATACATTAATTGGTGGGCATGGCCAATTTCATCAAAAGAATATGTTTCAGACAAACATGGGTCTACTTTTCTCGCCAAGATCAGTTCATTTACTGCTTCTGCCTGAACGTCGTTTGCAAGGTGTGAGCCTTGAAGGCGCTTTTGCATCATCCAGTGGTGCCTAAGGTCCATAGTGATGTTGTATCCTGAGGTTCCAGCACATATCACAACCATCCCCCCAATATCACACACAAAACCAGAAGTAGGCAGGGTAGCTTCGCCTGGGTGCTCGAAAACAATTTTAGGACTTTTCCTCTCTCCAACGGCATCCCAAATTGCTTTCCCAAAGCTTCTGGCGCCCCCTATCCAGGTCCTGTAGTCTGATGAGTTAGTGTCTGGCATTGGTCCCCAATGAGTAAAATCATTTCTGTTTATGACGCCCACTGCTCCTTTGTCTAAGCAAAACTGTCGTTTGTCTTCTTCTGATATTACTGCAACCGCTTTTCCGCCCAATGCAGAAACGATTTGTAAAGCTAACGACCCCAAGCCTCCGGCTGCGCCCCAAACCAACACAACATCATTTTTTTCAACTGTGTTTGGGGGCCAGCCCATTAATTGCCTATAGGCTGTTGAGGCACAAAGCATGTAACAGCCGGCCTGTTCCCATGTTAAATGTTTGGGTTTCTGTTTGATTTGATGTGATTGAGCACGAGCAAACTGACAATAAGAACCGTAGTTGGTTTGATAGCCCCAAATGCGCACACTGGGAGCTAACATTGGGTCGTTTCCTGCAAGAACCCAGGGGTCTTCAGGCTCCCACCAACCTGAATGAACCACTACTTCATCACCAACCTTAACATCGCTTACATCTTCACCAATAGCCCAGACTATTCCAGCAGCGTCTGATCCTCCTGCATGGAAGTCTTCTTCTTCCCCTTTTTTCTGTCGATCCGCTATTACATCTACCGGAAAACCCAATCCGGCCCATACATTGTTGTAATTAATGCCCGTGGCCATAACATAAACCAGAACATCTTTGGGCCCAATTGATGGAGTGTTTATTACTTCTCGCTGCCATGCCTTAGTTGGCTCTCCAAACCTGTCTTGTCTTGCCGTAAAAGCGTGCATTTTTTCTGGAACCTCCCCCAAGGAAGGCCTTTCACCAAGATCGTAAAGCGTTTTTGTGACCATTTTTTGCTCCCCTAACTCTCGTTGTTCTTAAGGGGGGTAATGTTACCAAAGTTTTAATTTCTATTGCTTAATCGTTTAAGATATTTTGCTTTTTCAAGCCTCGGATCAGGGACGGGGACGGAGTCCAGCAAGTTTTTCGTGTATTGATTTGCTGGGTTTTCAAAAACTGCGTTTGTTTTTCCTTGCTCTATTAAAACACCATTTTGCATCACAAGCACTCTGTCACAAATCTTCTTTACAACAGCCAGGTCATGAGCAATGAAGACCATTGTTAGTTGTTTGCGTTGTTTAAGCCTGAGCAACAACTCAATAATTTCAGCTCTTATTGAGGCGTCCAGAGCGCTGACGGCTTCATCGCAAACTAGAAGCTTTGGTTTACTTATTAAGGCTCTGGCAATCGCAACTCTCTGGCATTGTCCCCCTGACAACTCGTGAGGATATCTGCCTAAAAAACCAACTTCCAGCCCAACATCATCCAGGCAGCTGGTAATCGTTTGTGTTGCGTCTCTTTTTGTTGTTTTTGGAAAAAAAGAGTTAAGTGGTTCTGCTAGAATTTCTGAAACCGTCATTCTTGGGTTCAAAGAAGAGAAGGGGTCTTGAAAAACAACCTGAATGTTTTTTCTGAATTTTTTTGTCTGTTTATTGTTCATCTCCAGGATGTCTTCACCAAAGACAGAAATGCTGCCTCCTGTGGGCTCTTGTAGTTTTAAAAGACTCCTGGCTAAAGTTGACTTGCCGCTCCCAGACTCGCCAACCACCCCTAATATCTCTCCCTCTTTTACGTCAAAGCTTAGGTTGTTCACGGCTTTCAAGTAGTCTGTTTTTGAAATAAAGTTGCTCTTGGGCATGGGAAAAAAGACACAAAGCTCTTTGATGGAGGCGCTGGTTTGCGGCTCAACACTTAGCTCTGTTTTTTGCAGTGGCTCGTCTAGCTCTCTTGATTTAAAAAGAAGCTCTTGTGTGTGCTCTGCTTCTGGAGAATAAAAAATCTGCTCCGTGTTTCCATATTCTTGCTTGATGCCGTTTTTTAAAACCAAAACATTGTCGCAGGTTCGTGCTACAACCCCGAGGTCGTGAGTGATAAGAATCACCGACATTAAAAACCTTTCTTTTACCTCTAGTATCAAGTCCAGGATTTTTTCTTGCACAGTAACATCTAGGGCGGTCGTTGGCTCGTCTGCAATTAGCAGATTGGGACCTGTAAGCAAGGCTGTTGCAATCATCACTCGTTGTCTCATTCCACCAGAAAGCTCAAAGGAATATCCATCTATTCTTTTTTCTGGATCTGGCACCTTGACGGCGGACAGCATTTCAATACAGCGGCTTCTTGTTTCTTTTTTATTGTCTTTGCTGTGCTGTCTTAAAACCCCTGACATTTGCTCTCCTATGGTTATGTAAGGATTTAATGAGCTCATTGGGTCCTGAAATATCATTGCAATTTCGTTGCCTCTAATCTTGTTCAGCTCTTTGTCAGGAAGCCCGAGTATTTCTTTCTTTTTAAAGACCGCGCTGCCTGTTGCTGCGCCGTTTGATTCAAGCAAGCCCATTAAAGAAAGCACAGTTTGGCTTTTGCCCGAGCCTGATTCACCGACTATTCCTAAAACTTCGTTTTTTTGAAGGTGAAAACTGAGGTTGTTAACTGCTGTAATTATTGTGCCCCTTGTATTAAAAGACACGTTTAGGTTGTTTACTGAAAGAATTTTATCCACTTTCTCTTGTCCTATCTTTTGGGTCTAGCGCATCCCTTAATCCGTCGCCGATAAAATTAAAACAAAACAATGTTGTGGCCAAAAACATTCCTGGAAACAAAAGCATCCATGGAGAAGTTTCCATTTGTCTTGCGCCTTGATTAACCAGTGCCCCCCAAGAGGTCATTGGCTCTTGAACGCCTAGGCCCAGAAAACTTAAAAAGGATTCTACTAAAATAACCTGGGGCACCGTTAGGGCCACATACACAACAACCAAGCCAAGCAGGTTTGGAACTATGTGCTTAAAGACGATTCTTGTTGTTGTTGCGCCGCCGGTTCTGGCGGCATCAACAAACTCTTTCCCCTTAAGGTTCAAAGTTTGTCCCCGAACAATTCTGGCAATATCCAACCAATTAACAGCACCGATGGCCACAAAAATTAAAAAAATGCTTCTTCCAAAAAAAACCATTAATAAAATCACAAAAAATAAAAAAGGCATTGCGTAAAGCACGTCAACCACTCGCATCATAATTGCGTCTGTTTTTCCGCCAATGAACCCGGATATAGAGCCATAAGAAACACCAATAATTACACTAACCATTGTTGCCACCAGGCCCACCATCAAGGAAATCCTTCCTCCATGCATAACCCTAACAAACAAGTCTCTGCCCAAGTCATCGGTGCCAAAAATATGGCCGCTAGCCCAGTCTGGTTGTGCCGAAATTTGGTACCAATCTGTTTGGTCTAAAGCAAAAGGGCTTACCAAAGGCCCGAAGACGACCATCAATCCCATAATGCCCATTACCCAAGCAGAGGTTGCGGCGGCTTTGTTTTTTTTCAACACCCTCCATGCATCATTCAGCAAAGAGTTGCTTTTATTTTTTTCGCGCGAGTTCATCTGTTGGTTTTTATTTTTGGATCGATAAACCCATAAAGAATATCAACAAGAAGATTAAAGAAAATAATCAAACAACCATAAAAAACCACCACGCCGAGCACAAGAGTGTAATCTCGATTAAGGGCGCCCTGAACAAAATATCTGCCTAGGCCAGGGAGTCCAAAAATCTGCTCAACCACGACAGACCCAGTGATGATTGCGGCTGTTGCAGGGCCCAGATAAGAAACGATTGGAAGAAAGGTTGGTTTTAAAACATGTCGCAAGACAATATTTTGCATAGGAATGCCCTGGGCTTTGGCTGTGCGAACAAAGTTGCTGCCAAGAACCTCTATCATTGACCCTCGGGTCAGCCTGGCAATGTAGGCAACCTGAGGGAAAGCCAGGGCCGCAACCGGCAAAATCATGTTGCTGATGCTGCCATCGCCCAAGCCTCCTGCTGGCAAGAGATTTAAAAAAATAGCAAACAACAAAATCAACAATGGCGCCATTACAAAGTTTGGAACTGAAATCCCAGTCATGCCAAAAAACATAACCACATAGTCGATTTTGGTGTTTTGATTAAGGGCTGCAACGGCCCCTATCAGAGTGCCAAAAAAAAGCGCAACCAAAATCGCGGCTGCGCCCAGTCTCAGTGAGACAGGAAAGCCGCTCATTATTAGTTCTGTTAC
>CAZWGB010000075.1:0-4965 GCA_964633465.1 uncultured Woeseiaceae bacterium
CTGGATCTCTTTCTGGATCATTAGTATGGGCATGATGCATCAAGTGGGTAGCCTTCAGTATCTCATGGGATTGAGCTAGTGGGATTAGGGAAATTTGTCCTACGAAATAATTTAACCATTTTAAGTTCTTGTGTTTTCCCGAAAGATGGCCATGTTGACCTGCATGTGAAGGCAGGTAAGAAAAATTAGTGGTAAATGCTGAAATCAAGAAGCCCGACCACAAAGGAATAATGCTTTGTACAACTAACACCCAAACCGTCACCCAAATTGCACATTGCCCCAGTCCGATTGCAATCATTTCCCATTCGATGCGACCCATAAAAGTCCGAGCAATCTTTCGTTCTTGTCTTATGGAAAGATCTGGTTTGTTTTGGCTGGCTAGTTTATCCATACCCATCCTCTGTATTTAGCTAAGAGGCCTAAGATCAAGCCGAGTGAATAAGCGAATAATGAGAAAACCAAATGATCGGAGTTTTGGAAAAAGTATGCAGTAGTTGCATTAAAAATGCTTCCCCAAAAGATTACTCCAAACCAAACTAAGCTCCAGTTGGTTAGATGATCGACAAACAAAGTTACGATTTTCATACTATTCTGGTGGTGGAGCCTCATCATATTGTATAAAGTCGTCGGTTATTTCATGCCACGGTGCTTTTGAGCCAACATAAATATGGTACGCCTCTGGATGAGTTGGGTTGCCATCAATTGCTCCCATAGAGAGATAAAGTATCTCAGGAACATCGTTAAGACTGACGAGAATATTTGAACCACAGTTTCTACAAAATACTCGCTTCAGGTCATCTGATGAAGCATACTTTTTAATATCTTCCTCTCCAGATAAATATCGAAATTTATCAGTTTCAATACTAGCGAAAGTTGCGAAAGCGGCACCATGCAGACGCCTGCACTGTGAGCAATGACAATGAGAAAAATCTAAAATATCGCTATCTGTTTCATATGAAACTCGATTGCATTCACAATGTCCTTTTACCATTTTTTTCTCCTGTTTAGTCTAGTGTTTTATTCTACACCTACATTATCCACCATCAACAATTTGTGATTTCTTGACTGTTTGTTGTAGGCTTTGGATGTGTAAAAAAACATTATAGGAGTACATCAAATGACGCGATCAAAAATTGGTCCGCTTACTTTCTTGCTGATACTGATGCTAACAGTCTTAGTGACTGGAATGAACAAAACCACTGCAGAACAACCGCAGACTAGAATTCTAAATGAGCAGGAGTTGGTCGATATGCTGGTGGGTTCCTGCATCCAGTCAACTCGTGGATGCGACCCAGAGGAGTCTGTTAAAAAGGTAAAAACAGCCCTAAACCAAGGAAAGCAATTTGAAATGATTTCAACCGATAACTTTCCGGATGACTGGATGGTGGTGGCAGTTCAAGGAATTGGAGGTGGTGGAGCATGGGAGCATGTAATCGAACGAACCCAACGTCAAAACCTTTCCACCATTACCGAGGCGGAAGCAAACAGCAGAGTGGCTGATCTCTTGAGTGAGCATATAGGAAAAGAAGTGAAAGCCCTGATTCGGTCTGAGGCGGCAGAAGCTACCACCACGGCTCTTTTAGTCTCGGCTGATAAAGGTATTCCGATAATAGATGCTGGCATAACCGGACGAGCTGTACCCGAAGTTCAACAATCGATTCCATGGATCAACGGAATTGCTTCAATTCCTACTGCAATTATTACTCCATGGGGAGATGAGATCATCATTAAACATGCAATTGATGAATACAGAGTTGAGGATATCAGTCGGGCAATTGCAGTAGCCAGTGCCGGGAGTGTAACCATAACTATGACTCCGATGTCTGGTAAACAGCTCAGTCAGGGTGCTATCCCAGGAAATCTGTCTGAAGCCATACTCTTTGGTAAAACCGTACGTGAAGCACATCAAGCTGGAAAGGACCCGATAGCGGCACTCATAGATGCATCAAACGGCTACAAACTGTTCCAAGGCATTGTCATGAAATCTGACGAACGCGGAGACCGTGGGTTCAATTGGGTTGATGTGGAGATAAGGGGCACTCAAGAATACACAGGACACACCTACAAGATATTTGTCAAAAACGAAAACATCGTCTCTTGGTTTGATGATGAACTAGATGCGATATCTCCTGACTATATTTACAACTTAAATCCAGAGACTGGAGAATCTACCACAGGTGGGTCTGGAGTCGGTGGTTATCCTCTTGATGTAGAAGTCGTAATGGTAGGTGTACCGGCTCCTGAACAATGGCGAAGTGAAAAAGGTATCGAATTGATGGGTCCTAAACATTTCGGCTTTGATTTTGAATACACGCCAATCGAAAAACTTCAGGTGGGGAGAAAAATAGATTGATAGTATTAGGGATCTGGAGTTCCTGGATCTTCCTCAATTGATAATTCGTGATCTTCTAAGACTTGATACAAAGGAAAATCTACCCATGTATCATTTAGGTAGTTGAGTTCGGGAACTTCTTCTTTTGGGTCTACCAACAAATTGTAGACTGTTGGATAAGCCATGTCTTTAACGCCATAACCATCTTCATCCATCTCTTTAATAAGCAGTTTCCAATTGTGCCATTTGACACCAAATAGCTCGTTGCCGATGTAAATGACGAGCGATTCTCGAGCAGATTTCTCAGATTTTCCCATCAAGAAATCAGATTGGTCAACGCCATCTATTATTCGGTCCTTTGGAATATCAGCTCCAATGAAACTAGCTAAAGTGGGAAATAGATCTATCTGATGAAAAAGTTCGTTGGATACTTGTTTTGTGGGGATTTTCCCTGGCCAGCGTATTAGAAAAGGGACACGTAAAGAACCTTCATAGGGAGAAAACATACTCCCTCTCCAGGGACCAGTAAATCCAAACGATCTCGGCACACCTTCACGCCCGTTGTCCGATGTAAAAATAAATATGGTGTCCTCTTTTAATCCCAATTTGTCAATTGTATCCAACAGCTCTCCAACATAGACATCGGTTTGTGCCAAAACATCAGCAAAGCTTCCATTGCCAGTCTTACCGTAAAAGTCGGGGTGCGGATCTACCGGTTCGTGTGTTTGCGTATAGGGAAGATAGGCAAAAAATGGCTGCTTAGCATTGGCCTTGCGTTTGATAAAATCAATGGCATGATCCGTGATTTCGCGATCGATCGTTGCACGTTTGGCACGGTCATATACTTCAAGCTCTTTGGGTTCTTGGCCTCGAAATGAGGACATCACGTGAGTAAACACAGCATCTGGATGGCTGCCCTTCGTAAAACTATTGCTATCTGGCCAAAAGGCTCGATCTGATGATCTAGGGATTCCATTCCATTCATCAAAACCTTGGTCTGTTGGATAACGCCCCTTGGTGTCTCCCAAATGCCATTTTCCAAAGATCCCAGTTGTGTAACCCTGATCCGTCAGCATCTCTGCCAATGTAATCTCCCATTTGGTTATCCCATACCATACACCTCTAGGAGGGCCTTCTTGACGTTGTCGGGTACGAATCCCATAACGACCTGTCATTAAGGCCGAACGTGACGGTGTGCACTCTGCCTCAACATTATAATTTGTTAACTGGAACCCTTCGGCTGCAATACTGTCAATGTTAGGTGTTGGTGCCCCTCGCAAAACCCCTCCTCCGTAAACGCCAATTTCACCATAGCCAAAATTATCCATTAGAACCAAGACAATATTGGGTTTTGTATTGCTTTCAACTGCAGCCTGAATTGGGTTTATCAACACAAAAATAATCAATAGAAACATTGGGATCTTAGTGATTAATATTATTTTTTTCATTTCAAACGCCTCTCCACCACCTTGTTATCCATTTACCGTATCTTAATTCGAGCGCTAGACGATCACTTTTTTTGAGATTACTGATTACCAATCCGTATGAAACATCAATCATTCTTTCAATCTCTTCTCCAGCTATTGAGTTATTTAGTATAACAGTGTTCCAGTGCTCTTTATTCATATGGTAACCAGGAATGACAGCTTTAAAAATATCTCTAAGAATTATTGCCTCTTCAGGATCGCACTTCAGATTGATATGACCAATGTCATTCTTATACCTTAGAAATCCAAACATTTTACCTTTGATTTTAAAAACGGGAGGCTCAATACCGAAAGGGAAATCCTCATATGCTTCTGGTCGAGATAGAAAATAAGACCTTGCTTGTTCACCATTCATTGAGTTGACTTATTCTAAAAACAATCTTTTTCTTTTAAGGATTTTAAAATCGCATAATTGAAATTTACACCCGATTCACCTGTGTGCAACAATGGGTCATTTGTTTCGGGCTCTATTTTCAACAATTTTGCAAGATCTGTATTAAAGCCATTGCCTTGAGGAAAATACCCACAAGCCAGGGCCATGCTGGGAATATCAAGTACTCGATAATCAAACCAGTCATCAAATTGTTGATCATAGTCACTAAAAAGTTTTCTTACAAAAGCTGCATCAAACCAGCTGTTGAAAGCTATAAAAATTGGTTTTTTCTCATAGTTTTGAAGAAAATCAGTCAGTTTGATAACTGTGATTTCCTCACTCAGTGCATTTTCTTTTTTCCAACGAAATTGATCATAACCATTGATTTGTTTCGCTACTGGGTGGATTCGGTTAGGAAAACTAGGGTTCACTTTAGTATAGAACTTTCCTTTCACCTCAAGAAATTGATCTATTAAAATTAAACCAATATCAACTATTTCGTTGTAAGTTGGATCCAGTCCTGTCGTTTCGACATCCACAATTGCAAAGAAAGGATCTGATGTAACATCCACAAGTTCTTCTGCCCAACCATTTGAGATGAGTAGCATTCCGGCAATTAAGGTTAGTTTTTTCATGCCTCTAAGATTATACCTATTGTTAAGAAATACCTACCTACTGCTATACTTATAAAATGAAAAAAATCATCCTCATAACAGCACTACTACTGTTCTCTGCTAAGTCTTTTGCCCAAGATAAATACTGTTGGGTAAATG
>CAZWGB010000076.1:0-4963 GCA_964633465.1 uncultured Woeseiaceae bacterium
CCGTGCGGTAGGTGACGCTTCCCTGTCCCTGAAGTTCCGGGACAAACCTGTAATCAGCTACAGTATTAAAACCAGAATTTGGTTCAAGGGAGCGGTCAATGAGAAAACCTAAGTTGTCAATCTCGGATTCTGTAATCCAGCTCAACTTCACGAACCCTTTTTGAGATGTAGCAGTAAAAGATGTGAGTTCAATGGGAAGGGACGTATCAATCCAAGTTGAATTATCACCTCCATTTCCACTGCCTGGTGTTCCAGACGAAGAACTCGCTTCTGTCCAGTAAGAATCATTACCAACATTGGCTACAGAATTGGATGTAAAATATTTCACTTTACCACCACCTGGTCCATCAACATCTGCAGTTGGATGGGACCCTGCCATATCATGAATCATCGTATCAGAATCGTCACGTATAGCAGCACAATCATCATCATCAGAATTGCTAAATGCTCCTGATGTACCTCCCCAAACACCAGTATCTGTCACATATGTTGAATTATCCGAGGGAATTATAACAACTTTATCTGAGAAATTTGTATCTTCGCCACCGGCTGAAGTAATTGTGCCATCTACATCCCCACTATTATAGATAACAATAATTGTCCCTTGTGTAACGCTACTCCAATCAGAGTGATTTGTAAATGTTACAAGTGAGTGCCAATTGCCATCATCATTATCTCCTAACTCCCAACCTCTAATATCAGTATTGTCAGTAATAACTAATAATTCTGCCCATTCTTTTGCACTTGAACTGCCTTGTGACATTTCGTTTACAATAACACTTTGTGCTGAGGATGTAGTGATTACTAAACATACCAAATGAATAGTTGTTATTTTCATAAAATCTCCCTTGGGTAGTCCACAAAATGTGAATCACACCAAAATTGTTTGTGGTAAAAACTCGAATAGCACCCTAAACACCATTAAAAGTATAATATGTATTAATAGACTTTGTCAAATCATAACTAAAACAACACAATAATAAAAACCCCCGAAAAACGGGGGTTTTTATTATTCCATTTTATGTGGCATGATTTAGAAATGTACGTTCAATCCTAAATTAAAGTATCTTGGAGTTCCAAGAAATACTTCTGCGTTGTGAGCTGCGTGGACTTTATCCCCGTAACTGTTGTACTGACTATGGTCTGTAGCATCCTGAACATACACTGCATCCAATGCATTGAATACATGTAAAAATGCTGACATTCTTGTATCAGCTATGCTCACAGGAAGATCATAATTAACGTGAAGGTCAATCTTGCTGTACGAAGGTGCCATCCAAACTTGCTCTCTATCAGCCTCTCCTTCTGAATCAACTTCTCTGTCATCCGGACCCCAGTCAGCATAGTTTTTATCGTACATGTTAAATAATGTCTGTATGCTCAATCCTGGAATTGGTGTGACCGTTGCACCTAGTGCGAAAGATGTTTGTGGCATATCACCGACAAACAGGTCTTTTAATGCGTAGTTATAGGCAGTGGTTGTTTGGCCTATTACCTGGCCCTCTTCGTTGAACTCGTCCTCTTGATAGTTCCCGCTGGCATCGTCAACAAATTTCCAGGTTCCCACGCTCAGAGCAGCATCTAAACGTACCATTTCATGGACCTGCATAGACCCTTCAACCTCTAATCCGGAATGCTTTTGATCAACACCAGTAAGAAAAATGACATCTGTATCACCACTTGAGCCCTGGCCCGAAGAAACCGCTTTTGTTAGGTTTCTATCTTTCCAGTCTGTCATGTAGTAGTTTGCTTTTACAGCTAAATTACCAGCTCTGTAGTTTGCTCCAAACTCCATGCTCTGAAATTTTTCATTTGAAGGATCAGAGGCAACTGTACCATCATAGTAAATCACATTATCCATAATAGGGGGTTTTTCAACAACACCAAAGTTTGCAAAGGCACTCAATTCATCATTGATATCATACATGGCTCCGCCTTTGAACTGTTTAGTAATGATCGGGTGCGATTTTATAACTTCATCTGCAACAGAAAAGTGATCCTGATAAGAGTATTTTATCCCTGTTAATCCATACATACCATAGGCAGAAATTGGTCCACTGCTATAGCTTCCCTGCCCAAATACGCCTAACCAATCCACCGTGGTTTCATTGTGGTATGCAATGATGTCACCCAGCCCAACACGTTTTCCATCAGGGGCATTGTTATCGGCAAAATCCAAATAATAGTCACCACCCATAAGGTCACGAACTTCGCGGGCATGTTCAATACCTGCTGTCCGCCAATCAAGCCCAACCTGTACTTTCAATTCATCACAAACATCATAATTTAATTTAGATATTAAACCGATGGTGCTCTGTCTATTAATACTATTTCTTAAAATTCCTACTGATTGGTTATTCCCAGGACCATTAGTGCGAGCAAGCGCTGATTTGTCTACGTAAACGGTGTCATCCGCTCCTGAATTGTAGGCAATAAGTGTATCCCAGTCTCGTGTCCAGGGTGAACGTCCGTAATAGAATTTATAATCATCATCACCCAGCTCACCATCAGCGTCAAGTGTGGGAATCTTTCCATATGTACCGGTCCCTCCACCAGAGCCACCGGACCAATACAGTATAGATGATAGTTTCATTTTATCATTTAATGTATGAAAATAATTTAGATTTACCAGAGGTTTATGAAAATAATTTTCTCTTTCGTTCAGAAAACCAGAGGAATGTCTGTCCTGCAAACCACCACCAAAGATTCCTCCCACTCCATACATATACCAATATTGTTTCCCCTCATATGAGGAACTAACGGGAGACCAGTTTTGATTAAAGAAACGACCGGCTTCCTTAAATTTTTCATCATCCCCAGATAGTGCAGCTGTATCATATCCATCCACAGATTTTGCAAATGCATGATCATATGCCCCAATATTCTGTCTATACAAATTTTGTCCGTGGCGCTGTGGTGCACCTATGGCATAGAATTCAAAACGATTTTTTTCATTCATAGCATAACTGGCACCAAAATAGTAGGCCCATGCATCTGTCCATGTTTTATCAATCAACCCTTTTCCTGTTTTCCTAACAATTGTTGCACTAAAAGCAACATTCCCTTCTATTAGTCCTGTGTTATAGTTCAGGGTGGTTTTCAATAGTGAGCCTGCTCCCAACTCCTGCCTAAATTTGCCCCCTTTTGAAAGAGAAGTGGGATCAGTTATAATGTTCATAGTTCCACCAATAGAAGGTGCTGCCAGGTTAACAGCACTTAGCCCTCGCTGCATCTGAATGGAGGATGTTGCATCACCAACACCATCCCAGTTGGACCAGTAGACCCAACCATTTTCCATATCGTTTTGTGGAACTCCGTTTATCATAACAGCAACATTTCTTTGGTTAAACCCACGGACATTGATTCTTGCGTCACCGGCTCCACCACCCTGCTGTGTAGCATAAACGCTTGGTGTTGTGTTCAGTGCCATGGGGATATCTTGAGAACCCAATCGAACATCCATATCCGCTTTGGTTACATTGGTATATGCAACTGGTGTTTTTTCTCCTGCCCTTGAGGCAAGCACTTCAAGGCCAGACATCTCTACTGCTCCTTTTTCAAGGCCAAATTCAAGCATAGCCCCTGCAGTGAGAGTTTGACTACCATAGCCAATCATGGAAGCAGTGACCCTTGATCCTGATGAAACATTGTTGATTGTAAAAGATCCGCTATAGTTTGTTGCGGATCCCATCGATGTTCCCTCTACAACAACATTAGCTCCAGCTAATGCCTCACCAGTATCGGCATCTTTTACAGTACCTGATACCGTCATAGATTGTGCCCATGACATTAAGGGTAATGTAAAAATGATCAATGTTAACATTTTTTTCATGCTACTTGTCTCCTTGGTTTTAAATGGGTATTGCAGTATTCCCCAAGAATTGGGGTTTTGTTTATGTGTTGATTGGTATATATTTTCAGAGGATTTCTTCTAAAATACCTATCCAAAATTCGGTTTAATATTGTATAAAATCAAGAAAAATTAAATAGATGTTGAACATCTAAAACAAATCTAATGTTTGACGGTTGCTTACTTGTTTAATGCAATCTGGCGAGTTGTGGCTAGGGGAGTTTACCATCGTGGAGACCTCTTTAATAGAAAGATTGCCCATGTATGGCAACAACATTGGGAGAGCTTCGGTCACCGAAACATTATTAACATCTAGCCATAAGGGAAAGGTCTCTCTATCTAATATGACCGGCATTCTATGGTGAACAGTGCGAATAGTTGTATGTGCATCGGTAGTGATGACCGTGTAGGTGTTTTCTATCTCTTCTCCCGGACGATTCCGTGAGCTCCACAGTCCTGCCATGAGTAATAATCCATTGTTCTGGGAAAAAATATAGTGTGGAATTTTACGTTTACCCGCCCGCTTCCACTCATAATAACCATCGGCAATGACCACACAACGGTGTTTGGAAATCAGTCCCTGGTAGGCGGGTTTCACTGTCAATGTTTCAGAGCGGGCATTGATCATTTTATATCCAATGGATTTATCCTGTGACCAGGAGGGAACGAGACCCCATTTCATCAGTTTAACAGTTCTCTGGCCTTCCTTAATAACAATCGGAGAGCGTTGTCCCGGGGAAATATTATAGCTGGGGGAATAATTTTCAGGGCTTTCCCACTCATCAATTGCTAATTCCTCAATGATAGAGTGGATATCTTTTGTGAGTGTTTTTCTACCACACATTGTACTTCTTTTCTACCAGGGTTTGTTTTGATCAAAAAGAGAGAAAAAATTTAATGGTAAAACCTAACTTATTCAAAAAGACTTTATATAGATGGATTATCTTTATCATTCGGTGGTTCATTCTTAATTTTCTTGGCAACAATTTACTCTACAATTTTATTTTGTCTTATTAGGAAGTCTATATATGAACACCACTTATAAACTAGTATGTTTGTTTTTCATATCAACCATTTGGCCACAAACCTGGCAGTGGACAGGGAGAACACACG
>CAZWGB010000077.1:0-2826 GCA_964633465.1 uncultured Woeseiaceae bacterium
TTTTTCGATCTCCTTTAGTTGTTTTGATATGTCGTCCTCGTACTCGCCCTGTTTGTTGCTAACTTCCTGGGTGACTTCTGACAATGTGCTTTTTGCTGTATCTCTGAAAATTGATTTCAGGAAGCCTGGAAGAAATATGGTGATTAGTATCCCGCCGGCAATGGCGCCAAGCACAAAGGTAAGTATTATTTCAGTAGTTATCATTACTTTTCTTTTTCCATATTGAAATTATATCAAATACATGTCCGATCAGATTCCAACCCCTTCAAGAAAATCACTTACTATCCCAGCAATCTGCGATGCAAGATAAGGTGGAACGGCATTCCCGACCTGATGATACTGTTGTGTCCGGTTTCCGCGAAACAGATAATTATCTGGAAAAGTCTGCAGCCGTGCAGCTTCCCTGACTGTGAGACTTCGACACTGCAGAGGATCGTAATGAATAAAAGCATGGCCGTTAAAACTGAAAAAAATCAATTCAGATAGGCTTGCAGAAATTTTACTGTCTTCTCCCAGGAATCCTCAGCAGCAACCGGTTCGTAAACGGTACCGGATGCATTGGCAAACGCATGCTTCGCTCCCTCGTAGATATGAATGCTGACATCTTTACCCAGTTCTTTCATATTGGCATCAAATGCAATAAATTCTTTGTGCAACCGGTCCCTTGTGCCGACAAAACCAATGATGGGCATATCCAGTGTTGCAAGTTTTTCTTTTTCATCCGTCAGACTGCCGTAATAGATAACGGTGGCATCAATCTCATTAGGTAACATGAGTGCTGTCTTCAGTGACCATTTACCACCCAGGCACCAGCCAATGACGCCAATTTTGGTTGCGCCCATCTCGGCTTCCAGGTAATCGTAGGCAGCTTTTAAATTTTCTAGCCCCCTCTCCTCATTGCTTGAAAGATTTGTACTGAGCCCGAAAGCATCACGAACCTGGGTCGCCGACTTGCCGTCATAAAGATCCACTGCAAGAGCAGTGTAGCCCAGTGCAGCCAATTGCTCGGTCATGGAATGAATGTCTTCATTCAGTCCCCACCATTCATGAATCACAATCAAAGCAGATTTAGCTTCAGTAGCTGTGGGTCTGCTGAGATAGCCCCTGTGAATCTGATCTCCAGATTGACCATACACGATTTCGGTGGATTCAACTTTGGCAACAGGAGCACGCATTGCACCTTCCGTTGAAACCGGGGTATCGTATTTGTGGTCTGCAAACTCACCCAGATCCATCTCCATGGAAGAAACAGGCTGGGAAAATTCAATGACCAAAAAACACCAAAGGGTAAAAGTCAGTGGTTTGCTTGCGATTCTCATTATTCAGTTTCGGATTGTAGGCTTGCTTTCGATTCTAGCATGGTCTTGATCGTTTCCTCATCAAGACCGGCCTCTTCTAAAATTTCAACACTGTGCTCGCCCAGTTTTGGAGGATGTCTCCTGATGCTGGCAGGGGTTTCTGAGAATCGGGCCGGAAAACCAGGCATTTTCAAAAGTCCTTCACTGGGATGTTCATACAATGTCCAAAAATCCACCGCATCCAAGTGCGGGTCTGTGAAGAGATCTTGCAAACTGTTCACCACATTGACTGGGACTTTGCTGTCTTCGAAGATATCCAGCCATTCCTGGGTGGTCTTGGTTGCCAATACTTTCCCGGTCTCTTCATAGGTTTCATCGATGTTCGCAACCCTTGATGCCAGATCTTTGAAACGCTCATCGTCTATCAAGTCTTGCCTTCCAGCTTTCTCACAGAAGGTTCGCCAGTGGTTGTTCATGTATGGCAGGACAGCGATGTATCCGTCCTTGGTTTTATAGGGCTTGCGATGATAAGACATCAGCCGGGTGTAACCTGCTTTATCCAGAGGCGGTTCAAAGGTCTCGCCCCACAGATGTTCAGCCATTACAAACGACACCATGGTTTCAAACATGGGCACCTCGATTTCCTGACCGATACCTGTCCTTTCACGGTGAAACAACGCTGCCAGGATTGAGTAAACAACGGTAATGGCGGTGGTTTTATCTGCAACAACAGTGGGCATGTACCTTGGTTCACCGAGAACCATTTCATTGAGCATGGCCATGCCGCTGGAGGCCTGAATCGAATCGTCCAGAGCGCCTTTTTCCCCATAGGGACCGTGCTTGCTGTAGCCGTAGGTTCCACAATAAATGATTCCGTTATTAGCAGCCTTGATGTCTGTGTAATCCAAACTGAACTTGGTCATCACCTGGGGCCTGTTGTTGTGCAAAAAGACGTCACAATCTTTCACAATCGCCAACAAGGCGTCGCGTGCACTGTCTTGTTTTAAATCGAGAACCAAACTTCGCTTGTTGCGGTTGTTAGAGAGATAGAGAGCAGACATGCCTTCATTTCGGGAGGCGCCAAGCTGCCGGTTGCTGTCGCCAAAGGGTGCTTCGACCTTGATCACATCGGCTCCCATATCCGCCATGATCTGGGCTGCCCAGGGACCCAGAACAACGCTGGTCAATTCAAGTATCTTAATCCCTTCTAAGGGTCCCGCCACGATCTAATCTCTTGTTATTTTGGATCCAAAATCGATACAACACCGGGTCATCTAATCATGATCGTGGTCGTGATCGTGATCGTGATAATGAGGGTATTCGAAATCAACGAAATGGTTGTGACCTTCCGGTGCACGGACCCACTTGTAGAGCGAAGGCTTCATCCGGCGAAAACGAGCCGCTGCTCGGTCAGCATTCTCTTTCGGTGAAGTCCACGGGTTAAAGTGAAAGTAATTGTGTAGATGGGCATCAGTCCTGCCAATGGCGATGATGCCATTTTTGCTGTAGAAGGCTCCGTGGTTGATGT
>CAZWGB010000077.1:2926-4845 GCA_964633465.1 uncultured Woeseiaceae bacterium
CCATTTTTGCTGTAGAAGGCTCCGTGGTTGATGTAGGGTGGACGCCAGAAGTAGCCTCCTGTTGGCAAATCACCAAACTGCATCATCCAGGACGTGCCCCAAATGTGATAGGACTCCTCACAACAGTCGTGATAGGAAATGTTGTCCTGCTGGAAACCGGGCGTCATGCAATAGAGAAAGGTGTGGGCTTCGGTATGCAGATCGTATTTAAGCAATTTCAGCATACAGCCCGATGCAACCGATGGAACAATTCTGTTGCCTGGCATCCAGTTGATGTCTTCGGTGGAATTGACAATTGACAACCGGTATCGCTCCGCCAAAGGGTGATCCTCATCCGAGGCAACAAAACTGGGCTCTCCATAATTGTAGAACATGATAGCGACTGCTCCTCTGCTCACACTCATTGCAGGCATGCTGACACCAGGAGGAATGAGAAAATAATGTCCTTCGCCGTAAGTTGTATCGCCGTAGGTAATGGAACCGGAAACAATGAACATTTCCAGCTCCGAGTAACTCATCCCGGGAGGTAATTTGTAACCGCCTTCAAATTTGACCTTGAGCGAGCAGGCGCCGCTGTCGACGTCCATACTTAAAACTTTGTAGTGCATGCCCTTACTGAAACCAGGCAGGGTCATTCTTTTATACGCAGCCGGTCTCTCGTCATAAGGCTCTATGTGTGGTCTTGGCATAATCTTTTTCCTTTTGTCTTAATGTCTCTTAATGATCGAAATCTTTTAAATCCTTGGGATCGTAGGTCACCCTGAATTTGCGTCTGGGTTTCTTGGGCAATTCCTCCGGGGCAACAACCCGTCTGATGTCGCCATCAATGTTGGTGCCTCGGGTAGTAATGCGGTCAAAGAATGCAGCAATCCACTTATCCCTTTTTGGGGACATCTCTTCCATGTTTTTCAGGATCTTTTTAAAACGCTTCTGCTGTTGCTTTAATTCATTATTGATCCAAGATTTGACTGCCTTGGATTGGCTGTGTTTGATTGCATTTAAAGGCTTGCCTGTTCCAGCAGGTCTTCCTTCCGATGCTTCGCCCATTTGATTCGCCATGGTCGCTCCTTGCAAATAATTCCAATTTATTCCCTATTAGCTTATACCGTTGCGATTGAAGATGGAATAAGCACCGTATCTTTTAATTTAATTTAAAAGAGAACACAAGAATCTGAAAGCAAGCTCTCTGGACTCAGTGTTTATTAAGGGTAAAACTTTTCGCCTTTTTCTGCTTTTTCCCTGAGGCTATCCGGAACCGTGAATCGCTCACCCAATCGGTTGCAATAGTCATCACAGGTTGCTACAAATTCAGGCACTCCAACCGTATCAATGTAGGAAAAGACTCCACCTGCCCAAGGGGGAAAGCCCCAACCGAGGATGGAGCCGATGTCACCATCATCCGGAGACATGAGCACATTCTCCTCGAGACAACGGTAGGCATCAAGCGCCTGAATGGTCATCAGCCTGGATTTAACCTCTTCAACATCAGGCTGCTCATCGCTGACAGGGAACATCTCCGCCAAACCCGGCCAAAGTTTCTTTTTGGCACCTTCTGGGTAGTCGTAAAAGCCCTTGCCGTATTTTTTACCCAATCGATCCTGTTCAACCAATTTTGCTGAGACCTTCCACCCAGAAGCCGGTTTGTAGGCATCGCCCATATCTTCAATGGTTTGCAGATGGATTTTGTATCCCAGTTCGATCGACGTTTCGTCTTGCACGGCCAACGGTCCAACCGGGTAACCGGCATGGCGCGCTGCGTTTTCAATCAACGCCGGTGACACCCCTTCCATCAGCATGGTATTGGCTTCGTTGCAGGCGGTACTGAAAACTCTTGAAGTAAAGAAACCTCGACTGTCGTTGACAACAATTGGAGTTTTTCGGATTTGCTGGACATAATCCAGTGCTACTGCGAGTGCACG
>CAZWGB010000078.1:0-4549 GCA_964633465.1 uncultured Woeseiaceae bacterium
AAAAACATAAGAATTAGTGCCTACGATGGTGACACTCGATTGGTTCTTGATTTATCCAAGCAGACTAAATATAAAATTTTTACCCTAAATCGACCCAACAGAGTTGTAATTGATTTATACAAGGCTAGTAAAATAAGAAAACTGGAATCAACACTTAATGGAAAGGGCTTAATCAACAAAGTTAGGATTGCAAAAAACAGCCCAACTAAATTAAGAGTTGTTGTTGAAACCAAAGACGTGGTTCTTTATAAGGCTATGACAATACCATCCAGTAGTGCAGAGGATTTCAGATTGGTTGTTGATGTTAAGAGCATGTATGAAGGCAGTAAAAAAATTGCCACAAACAGTATTAATCAGTCAAAAATGATCATCGCCATTGATCCTGGGCATGGAGGAAAAGATCCAGGTACTGCTGGTAAAAATATTGTAGAAAAACACCTTGTCTTGAAGATTGCAAAGCGTTTAGTAAATACGATCAATGCTGAAAAAAGTATGAGTGCTTTTTTGACTAGAGATGGTGATTATTTTCCATGTCCTCAAAATAGGAAATCTTGCGATCAGAAAACATCTTTAAATGAGCGTCTTGATAGAGCAAAAAAAGGAGGAGCTGTTTTATTTATATCCATCCATGCTGATTCTTTTAGAGATTCTAGAGTTCGTGGGGCAACTGTTTATGCTTTATCTGATGCTGCTAAAGTTCCAAATAATGGTGAGTGGTTGGCAATGTACCATGTAAAACGCTACTCCAGAGCTGCTGTTGAATTAAGTCGGGGAGCTAATGAGGTTACAGCATTTGATCAAAGTTTAGTGGTTGCAGACGCCGTAATAAAAGAACTTAAGAAAGTTAGTAGGATGAGGAAATTAAGCGTAAGGCAAGCAGCTTTTGTGGTTCTAAAATCCAATGAAATGGCTTCGATACTGATTGAAACAAGCTATCTTTCAAATCCCGGAGATGAAAAATTTTTAATCAATCCAATTAATCAACAGAAAATAGCAGAAGCGATTCTTAAAGGAATCAAGAATTATACTGCTGAGAGTAGAAAAGGGGTTGTCAGAATCAAATAGAATGGAAAGCAGTTTATGGACATAGACATAATATTAGAGCCTGATTTAACACCCACAGAAATAAAGGAACTGGGGATTGTTGCAGAAAATTATGGAATTCGTGCCCTTTGGACCTCAAATTATTTTTCTCACTGGGATGGCTTCTTAAGTTTGGTGCCATTAGCTCAATCAACCAAACAGTTAAAATTTGGACCTTTGGCAGTAAGTCCATTGGAAATGCATCCATTAAAAATTGCTAACGCATTGTTGACACTTAATGAGATTAGTGATGGTCGTGCACAAATAGCTTTAGGCGCAGGTGAGGGGAATATTACTGCGATGGGTCTAAAGGCGCCTAAGAAAATAGTTTTAGCGGTTCGAGAGTCAATTGAAATTGTTCTTGCAGCTTGTAAAAATCAGCTGAATGATCCCTACCAAGGCAAAATATTTAGTGTCAATTTTCCTTGCGATTACACCTGGGCGAAGTCAAATAGACCCATTGTTTATGGTACTGCATACAAACATATGATGATGAGAATGGAGGGACGGGTTGCGGATGGTGTGTATATTGGCGCAACTCCTCCTGAAATTATAGATTCTGCAATTGAGAATATAAGAATAGGTATTGGTAGAAGAATCAAACCAGATCAAAATGTTCACATTAATAGTTTTTGGGCTTGGCATATTAAGCATGATCAAGAAGAAGCATACCGCGAATCTAGACGCGAATTGGCCTGGAGAGCAAGAAAACTAGAATCCGAACTTTTGAGCCTCTACTTAGATTCTGACGAATGCAAGCTAATAGAAGATAATTTTCAATCTTTCGTAGATGCTTGGTTTGATCGCTCTGGAAATATAAAAAATATCCCAGTAAAACTTGCTAATAGATTGTGTGAAGTCTTGACTTCGACCGGTGGCTTGGAAGATATAGATAGAGAGATAGAAAGATTTAAAAGATTTGAAGAAGCTGGCCAGACCCAACTTTCACTCCGCTTGCATGACGATCCAATGGATGCACTTACGATTATAGGGGAACACATCTTGCCTTCATTTACCCAATAAATAGGGTAAATAAGATATTTGATGGAAAATAAAATTATTACTCTCAAGGGCCCAACCGCATCTGGCAAGACAAATCACGCATCCAAATTGATTAAAAGTTATCCACTGGAAATTATCAGTGTTGATTCTGTTATGGTTTACAAAGGCTTAGATATAGGTTCGGCAAAACCGACTTCTGAGGAATTAAAATTGTGCCCCCATCATTTGATAGACGTCTGCGAACCCACAGAGAATTATTCTGCAGGAGAATTCTATCAAGATGCACAGCAGCTGATTCAATCAGTCATAAGAAGAGGCAAGATCCCTTTTTTAGTAGGTGGCACCATGATGTACTTCAGAGTTCTAGAACGAGGTATTTCGCAATTACCAAGCGCAAATCTTACAGTTAGGAATCAGATAGAATCTGAGGCAGCAGACAATGGATGGGCAAAACTTCATCAGAAACTTCATAGAATTGATCCCATTGCTGCAAATAAAATTGACCCTTCAGATAAACAGAGAATACAACGAGCAATAGAAGTTTATAGAATTACTGGAATGCCAATTTCCAGTTTTCATGATCAACATAACAAAAAAATGGATTATCAACGTCTTGATTTGTCTTTGGTTCCCAGTAAAAGGGATATTCTCTATGATCTTATTGAGAATCGTTTTGACTCAATGTTGGATCAGGGTTTAGTTTCCGAAGTAGGGCATCTCTTATCTCAGGATTCTCTGACCTCATCCCATAATTCACTGAAGTCTGTAGGTTACAAACAAATTTGTGAGTTTATTGAAAACAAGTGTACTCATGATGAAGCTAGAGCCAATGCTATTGTAGCAACAAGAAGGCTCGCAAAAAGACAACTTACATGGCTTAGATCTGATTCAGGTAGCTTGGTTTTTGATCCTTTGCACCGAGGATCTGAGGTTGATATTGCGAATAAAGTATCTGAATTTTTAAACTAATCGATCTATATAAAATGATTGCATCAAATGACAAAATAACCAGATCCCATCTGGTGATCATAAATTCAGCCAAGGGCTCGATTAAATCAGATGTTGAAGAATTTATTTCACTCATACTTTCAGCAGGAGCAGCCATCAATGGCATCACATATGTTGACAGTCAGCAGTTTTATCGTCGTAGTTTGATTGGTTCAGGCAAGATTCAAGAAATTAAGGAACAGGTTGTTACCAAATGCAGTGATTTGGTTGTTTTTAATCATCCCTTGACTCCCTCTCAAGAAAGAAATTTAGAACAAGCCATCAGTTGCAGAGTGATTGATAGAAACAGATTGATCCTGGATATATTTGCACAAAGAGCTGTTACAAAGACAGGTAAATTACAGGTTGAATTGGCTCAGTTGAATCATCTCTCAACAAGACTTGTCAGAGGTTGGATGCACTTAGAAAGGCAAAAAGGTGGAATTGGTTTACGTGGTCCTGGGGAGACACAACTTGAAACCGATCGACGTTTGATCCAACAAAGGATTAAATCAATCAAAAAAAGACTAACTAGTATTGAAACTCAGAGACAGACTACAAGGAAATCGAGAAACAAAATCATGAAAAGTGTGGCCTTGGTGGGCTATACAAATGTTGGTAAATCGACTCTTTATAACAAGTTGACGGGCGCAAATATATTGGTTCAGGATAAATTGTTTGCCACCCTTGATCCTTCGTTTAAATTAATAAAACTGCCTAAGAAAAGAAAAGCCATTCTAAGTGACACAGTAGGCTTTATTAAAGACCTACCTTATGAATTGATAGATGCTTTTTTGTCAACTCTTGAGGAGGTTGTCAATGCAGATCTTCTAATCCATGTTTTAGATGCCACCAACAGACATGTACATCAACACAGAAAGTCTGTGCACGATATTTTGAGTACAATTGGCGCCGACCGAATACCAACAATTTATGTTTATAACAAAACTGATTTACTGAAACAGAATCTAGGAATTATTGATAACACTACACATCTTGAAATTTCTGCCAAAATAGGTACCGGCATCGATAATCTACTGGCTATTATTTCCAAATACATTAAACCAAAACCGTTTAGGGCAATTTTACGAATAAGATTAGAACAATCGAGAGAGAGGTCTCTAATATTTTCTCACTCCAATGTGATTGAGGAGTGTTTTACCGACGAAAATAATTTAGAATTAGAAGTTGAAATTGATGAGCCAAACTTAAATAAGTTGAAAAAAAATACAAACATTAAGGTGGTAAAAGGTAAACTAGCCGAACAATCCACATCATCATCAAAAAATAGGAGTTACAAATAATTATGGCATGGGACGATCAAGGAAACGGAAAATCCCCTTGGGATCCAAATAAAGGTCAACCACCTGATCTAGATCAAATTGTCGAAGAATGGCAAAAACGATTTAACAAACTATTTGGTATGAAAGCATCTGGCTCAGGAAAACAAAGAAAAAAACCGCCTATTCTTCTAATA
>CAZWGB010000079.1:0-4481 GCA_964633465.1 uncultured Woeseiaceae bacterium
GAAGAACTTGAAAGATATTTACTTATCTCCCCAACACTAGTGACATTTAAATTATCGAATTCAGTCTCATCAATGACTTGAACACTTATTTTCTCAGATTTGGAACCAATGTAACTTCCTGTCACTGTTATCTCTTCAATCTCTTGTGCAAACAAGTTATTTGAAATTAAAACAATTGAAACAGCATATAGATAAAAATTTTTCATGAAAACCTCCTTAGATTAAAAAATTTAGTTCGATTAAAAAACTAAATCTTTGGAGGTGCTCTTGACTGAAAGTCTTTGGAGAGAGTTGAGATAAATTTATCTTCTGTCCCAGAAATTAATAATGAGGAAAGATAGTAATTATTCTCAAAAGTTTTTATTTTGAATGGTTCTGAAGCTTCATTGTTACAAAGCTGACATTCAATTTGCTCACTTTGATCATCAGAAGCAATATGATTGATAGGGTGAAATGAGGAGACAGCAAGGAAGAAAAATCCTACTATTAACAAAATTCTTTGACTTCTAATGCCTCTCATATCGTCAATATTAAATTAAAATATTATAAGACTCAATTTCACAAATAAGTTTTCAATACTTATTATTAAAATACTAAATGGATGTTAATTTAAGCTAGAATATTTAGTTACTAATAATTAAGAAAACTAATGATATGAGTTTGAAAATTTTTTTACCTATAACGATTCTAGTATCGTTTTCCCAAACAGTGTTTACACATGAAAGTGAATGTTTAAACTCTGGAAATGCTGAATACAGTCGGCCATGTATTGAAAGACTCATACCAAGATCTTTGGATCCTATAAATAGAAACATGATGCAACCAAGCGTCATAAAAGTTTCTAATCAGCATTCAGTATCTGGATCTCTAACCCAAGACAATCGTCCTGTGATAGTAGTGATTGGGGCATCAGGAAGGACAGGTAGACTAGTTCTGGAGGGCTTAGCTAAAAGAGATTTACGGATCCGTGCACTATCCAGAGACATCACTAAAGCAAGTGCAGATATTGTTGGAAACTATGAATGGGTTCAAGCAGATGTGACTCAGCCAGAGTCTTTGGTAATGGCGCTGCAAGATTCAGATATTATTATTTCTACAATAGGAGCTAAACCCGGAAGAGGAGTTGATGGACCAGAATCAGTGGTTCACAAAGGGGTTATAAATTTAGTAGATGAAGCAAAGAGAGCAGGGACTCGACACATTATTTATACGTCTTCGATAGGAGCCGGTGGCGCTCAAAATTTTAGTACAGTCTTCTTGAACTTATTCATGAATAAAACCTTGAAGTGGAAGTCATTGGGTGAAGAATATATTCGAAACAGTGGCATTGACTTTACTATTATCAGACCAGGTGGCTTATATGGTGAAGCCGGTACTCAGGGTATTCGGTTTGGCCAAGGTGATAAAATCATTGGATCAATACCAAGAGGGGATGTGGCATCAGTTTTGATTGAAGCTATTTACAATGTTGATGCGATCAATAAAACTTTTGAGATTATAAATGATGAATCTCTTCCCATAGATTCATGGAAAGACGAGTTTAAAAATCTAAAAACTGGAGAATACGGGACTATTCAATCAGGTAGATTGCCATTCAGTTATTGGGGTTCGATGCTGATTTTTGTGTTACTGATCGTTCTATTGATTCGCAGGCGCAGAAGAAGAAAGAGAGAGGTCTAAAGCACTCCTTCATCTCCAAGTTTTTTTATTTCTTCTTCATTTTTACCCAGTAATTCCGAAAGCACCTCATGGGTATGCTCACTGAGTTCAGGTCCAGACCATTCAGTCCCCCCTGGGGTTTCAGTCAATATAGGGGTCATTGCTGGTATGTGAAGGGTTCTGCCATTTGCCTCCACTTCTTGAAACATACCTCTGGCGATGTAATGCTCGTCATTCATCATGTCTTCAACACTGTATATCGGTCCTGCGGGAACAGAGACTTCATTCATAATAGAGAGTACATCGTCCGATGTCTGCTTACGAGTCCATTCCTCAATAGCAACATCAATTTCTTTTTCATGTTCAACTCTTCCCATATTGTTTGCAAACCGCTTATCTTCTGCCATTTCAGGACGCCCAATTGCTACCATCAGTCTTTTAAAAATGGAATCGCCATTGCCACCAATAATAACGTGTTTGTCATCAGCAGTTAGGTAAGTATTGGTGGGAACTATGCCAGTGATGGTTGACCCCGATGGTTCTCGAATAGCGCCACAGCCGGAGTATTCTGGGACAACAGCTTCCATCATATTGAAAACAGATTCATAAATGGCGGTATCAACAACTTGGCCTTTATTCTGAGGGTCTTTTTGTCTCTGGATATAAGCAAGCATTACCCCCATAGCTGCATGCAGACCAGCCAAGGTGTCCCCGATACTTAAATTAGGTCTTACAGGAGGACGGTCTGGAAAACCATTCACGTATCTAAATCCACCAAAACCTTCGCAAACAGAAGCATATCCTGGCAAATGTGATTTAGGACCTGTTTGTCCATAACCTGATATTCTTGCAGTAATTAAACCTGAATTTTCTTTTTTCAAATCCTCAGGACCCATTCCCCACTTCTCAAGAGTTCCAGGTTTGAAGTTTTCTATCAAAACATCTGATTTTAATATCAAATCTTTGGCAATTTGCCTACCTTGGTCAGTTTTAAGATTCAGCGTAACCGATTTTTTATTTCTTGAAACGCTGTGCCACCAATAGGAAGTGTTGTTCTCAGTTAGCCGCCAGTATCGAACAGGATCGCCTGTAGGCGGTTCAATTTTAATTACTTCAGCACCATAATAGGCAAGGACACTACCTGTGAAAGGACCTGCAATAAGTTGCCCCATTTCAATGACTCTCATGCCATCTAGAGGTTTTGCTTTATTTTGGTTCATTTAATCCTTCTAAAAATCGATGATAAGTTTATTCTAAGGAATATTTTTATACCACGTTGAAATAGCATTTCCTATTTCATCGGGCGAATCTTCCTGTATAAAATGCCTCCCTTTAACTGTGATTTCAGTTTGATTCTTCCAACTTCTGCAAAAATCTCTAATTCTTCCTGTGGTAATTGCACCAGGTTCTGCATTGATAAACAGTTTAGGTATGTTGTTTGTCTCCATCCATTCAGCATATCGATTAACAATCTCACAAACGTTCTCAGGTTTGCCCTCAATTGGTATTTCGCGTGGCCAAGACAGAGTAGGTCGTCGGTCTTCGCCCGATTTAAGGAATGGCCTTCTGTATTCATTCATTTCATCAGAATTTAATGTTCTGATGATTGAGCCTGGAAGCACTTTTTCTACAAAGTAATTCTTCTCTAAAACCAAATTTTCTCCTGCAGTGGATCTAAAACCTTGAAATATACTTTTGGCATTCTTATCCCAATCATCCCAGGTCATCTCTTTTACAATTGCTTCCATATAGGCAATACCTTTAACAGAGTTGGGGTTGTTATAACTCCAATTAAAACCTAGCGCTGAACCCCAATCGTGTATAACAAAACTGATATTTTCACCATCAGTTAGGGATTGTATAGCGGCATCAACGTAAAGATAATGTTCTTCAAATTGATATGAGTTTTCATCAGGATTATCCAGTTTGTCCGAGTCTCCCATTCCAATCAGGTCAATGGAAATACAGCGGCCTTGTGACTCTAAATAGGGAGTAATATTTCTCCAAAGGTATGAAGATGTTGGGTTACCGTGGAGGAATATGATTGGATCTCCAGAACCTGAATCAACATAGGCTATGTTTTTATTATTTATGAGTATTTTTTTCTTTTTTAGGGTGTTTGCATTCATTGGGATTTTATTGAATTAAGGATCAGTTCTAAAAAGTCAGATTCACTATTTACGTTGACTACTTTCGATGCTTGTATGGTATACCCATGTTGGTTTGAGATTGATTCATATTTTGTTTTTCTGTATTCCAAAAGCTTGGGAAAGATCCAACGAACGAATTCGTCAGGATCCATTGATTCTGGGCTTTCCTTCATTTCATTTTCATATATTTCTAGATTGCTAATTAAAAAGTCCTTATTGTAATACAGCGGTTTTGGATGAGTTTTTGCTCGCTCGATCAGCGTCTTTTTAACGGCTTGGTTTTCTTTAATATAAACAATCATTGTATTCTCGATTAATGCCTCCATAGCATCTGTATCAATTAGTTCACAGATGCTTCCTCCGGCATCATTGATAAAGTGTTCATATCCATAAATTCTCTCGGATTTCTCTATAAAATCTGGCACATCTTTCATAGCTTCAATTTCTGCATTTTTATGAAGTTCTTGGCGTCTGAGAAACTCTCTAGCAGTTAAGCCACCTTTTGTGGGGGAACCAATTTTGCCTAGGAAAGTCGATATTGGCGCCAAGTTGTCAACCGTGATGTTGCTGGAAATGTAAATTGAGTCTGTTTTTAAAAGATCTTTTAGAAAAGAAACTTCCATGGCTCTTTCTTTAATATTGTCTAAAATGGGTTCTTCAAGGTATTTGGTG
>CAZWGB010000080.1:0-4380 GCA_964633465.1 uncultured Woeseiaceae bacterium
AATAAAAGCAATATAAGGACCAACAAGTCCTAACCCCAACAAATCAAGTAGAGAAACAATAAAAAAGAGAACTAAGATAGGCCAAAGTTTTTTTCTCTCCTCTCCTAATAAATAAAAGATTTCAGTTAAATATTTTTTCACTCGAAATTAATTTTGACCGTTCTATTGTTTTAACATACCAATCATAGGTTTTTCTCAAACCATTTTCCAACTCAGTACTGTATATCCAGCCCATTCTTCTTAGTCTAGATGTGTCTATTAGTTTACGCATAGCACCATCAGGCTTATTTGTGTCAAATTTTATATCTCCTTCAAAACCAACCACTTGTTTCATTATTTTTGCTAATTCTAAAATAGTGATATCAACTCCAGTACCAACATTAATATGTGAAAGCATTGACTCTGTACTACTTTGATAACTATGTTGATCTAACTGCAATACAAAAAGAGAAGCTTCTGCCATATCATCTACATAAAGAAATTCGCGCATAGCTTGACCTGATCCCCATACTATTACTTCTTCTTGACTATTAATTTTTGCATTGTGAAAATTTTGCATAAGTGCAGGAATTACATGGGAGTTTTCTTGGTGAAAGTTATCATTTATGCCATAGAGATTGGTCGGCATTACCGATCGGTAATCAGTTCCATATTGCCTGTTATAGGACTCACATAGTTTTATCCCTGCAATCTTGGCCACTGCATAGGGTTCGTTGGTTGGTTCAAGTCTATCAGTCAACAATACTTCCTCTCTCATAGGTTGTCTTACATCTTTTGGGTATATGCAGCTACTACCAAGAAAGAGGAGTCTTTTGACGCTGTTTTGGTAAGCATTATGAATAACATTGGCTTCAATCACAATGTTTTGGTAGATAAATTCTGCTGGATAAGTATTATTGGCATGAATTCCACCTACTTTTCCAGCAGCGAGGATAACGTAGTCTGGCTTTTGCACTAAGAAGAAGTCTTGAACTGCTGCCTGATTAGTGAGATCTAGTTCTTCATGGGTTCGCAGAATCAGATTTGTAAAACCTTTTTCTTCTAACAGTCTGACAATTGCTGAACCTACCAAGCCACTATGTCCGGCAATATAAATCTTGTCCGCCTTATTCATGGTAGTCAAATACTTTGTAACCATGACTCTTAACAAGTGAATCACGCCTAGCAAGAGTAACATCACTTTCCATCATTTCATAGACCATTTCTTCAAAGGTTATTTTTGGTTCCCAACCCAATTTCTCTTTTGCTTTAGTTGGATCACCTAATAGTGTTTCAACCTCTGTTGGCCGGAAGTAACGCGGATCGACTGCCACGATTAGTTGGCCTGTCTCTTTATCGTAACCCTTTTCATCCATTCCTTTACCTTCCCAGCGGAGTTTTTTACCTAAATACCTCCAGGCAACGTTTACAAAATCACGTACGGAGTATTGCACACCGGTTGCAATACAATAATCATCCGGCACATCCTGTTGCAGCATCAGCCATTGCATCTCAACATAATCTTTAGCATGCCCCCAATCGCGCAAAGCATTAATGTTTCCTAAGTAGAGTACATCTTGCAAACCCAGTGATATACGAGCTAAGGCTCGGGTTACCTTTCGTGTAACGAATGTTTCACCTCGTACAGGCGATTCATGATTAAAAAGAATACCATTGCAAGCAAACATGCCATACGCTTCTCTATAATTAACTGTTATCCAATAGGCATAAAGTTTAGCAGCTGCATATGGTGAACGTGGATAAAAGGGTGTAGTTTCTTTCTGAGGAGTTTCTTGCACTTTTCCATAAAGCTCTGAAGAAGATGCTTGATAAAATTTTGTCTTTTTTTCCAACCCTGAAATGCGTATAGCATCCAAAATTCTAAGTGTACCAAGACCAATAGTATCTGCAGTATATTCTGGTGTTTCAAACGAAACAGAAACATGAGACTGTGCGCCTAAGTTATAGATTTCACCGGGCTGAATTTGTTGAATAATCCTTACCAAACTCATCGAATCTGACAAGTCACCATAATGAAGAACAAACTTTCTATCGTTTTCATGAGGTTCTTGATATAAGTGATCAACACGATCAGTATTAAATGATGAGGCTCGACGCTTGATACCATGGACCTCATAACCCTTATCTAGAAGAAATTCTGCTAAATACGACCCATCTTGTCCGGTTATACCAGTAATTAAAGCTACTTTATTGTTTGCCACATTTAATCCTTAAAATAGTCCTTTACGTATTTGTGCACTTGTTTGCTTCCTAATAATTCATCAATACTAAATCACCAGTATTCATTATGTTGCTCAGTTGGTAAATCTGGAGACTTTTCTATTTCATACTCATAAGCAATAATTACATAGTGTGTTGATATATTTTCATAAATACTACCATCATAAAAATGTTCGAATACACTAATAAATTCAGGTGTAAATTTTATCTCAATATTGAGTTCATTTTTAACTATACATGCTATTGCATTATCAATAGTCTCATTCTTATTAAATCTACCAGCAATTGAGAAAAAATAACTTGCGTAGGTCTATAAACTCTTTTCCCTAATAATACCTTATTTTCCTTTTTAAGCAGTATATCTATTGAGATAAGTGGTGCTGAATCTACAGTAGTTTAAAATGTTTTGTCATCTAGCACTAATCTTCAATTCTTCCATAAATATCTTCAAATCTTACAATGTCATCCTCACCCAAGTAAGTCCCACTTTGTACTTCTATAATTTCTAACTGCTCGTTGGTTTTATTTTCTAAACCGTGAGTTGTGCCAACAGGGATATATGTTGATTCGCCTTCTCTTAAAGTCAGCTTATCTTCTTCATTAATAACTGTAGCAGTGCCAGTAACTACTACCCAATGCTCTGCACGCTTATGATGCATTTGTAATGATAGTTTTGCGCCTGGATTAACATGAAGCATCTTTACTTGAAAATTCTTACCTGATTCAATAGAATCATACCAACCCCAAGGTCGATAAACTTTGCGATGTTCTCCGCACTCATTTCTATCATTGGATTGTAAAGTCTCAATAATAGATTTGACTTCTTGAGCTCTATCTTGTTTGGCAATAAAGGTTGCATCAGGGGTATCAACTACAATTAAATTATCTACACCAATAGTTGCCACCATGTGATGATTGGCATTAATATAAGTATTGGTAGTATCTTGAGCGATAACATCACCCTTAATTACATTACCACTCCCATCTTTTATACCAATATCATACAGCGCTGACCATGAGCCAATATCATTCCACTGTGCATCTAACGGAACAACTACGACATTATCACTTTTCTCCATTAAGGCATAATCAATAGAATCAGATGGTGATGATTTAAAAGCTTGACTATCAAGACGGATAAAATCAAGATCTTGCACAGCATTATTAACAGCGTCATTAACTGATACAACAATATCAGGTGAATAGGCATTTAGCTCATTAACCAATGTAATTGCTTGAAACATAAACATGCCTGAGTTCCAAAGATAATTACCCTGGTCCAGATAAGACTTAGCAGTTATTAAATCTGGCTTTTCAACAAATTCTTCAACCTTATAAGAACCATTAATCCTCTCTTTAGAAGATTTAATGTAGCCATAAACAGTATTTGCATCAGTTGGCACAATGCCAAATGTAACTAACTTTCCTTCTTGTGCTTGCTTAGTAGCAATATTAATTGCTTGATGAAAAGCATCAATATCTTGAATTACATGATCAGCGGATAATACTAATAATAATTTATCTTCTGAATCCTGAAGTGATTGTAGTGCTGCTGCTGCAATAGCAGGTGCAGTATTCCTGCCAACAGGCTCAAGCAATATCGTTGGATTATTAATATCAATTTGTTGACACTGTTCTGCCACTAAGAAACGATGATCAGAATTACAAATAATAATCGGGTCTGCAAGATTATCTAGACCATTAAGACGAAGAATGGTCTCTTGAAGCATTGTATTATCACCTACAAGTGGTAAGTATTGTTTAGGGTATTGTTTGCGAGATAATGGCCAAAGGCGTGTACCGGAACCGCCTGAGAGAATAACTGGAATTATGTTAGACAGCATTAACCAAATGATGGGTTGT
This sequence comes from uncultured Woeseiaceae bacterium, assembly GCA_964633465.1. Classification (GTDB taxonomy): domain Bacteria; phylum Pseudomonadota; class Gammaproteobacteria; order Steroidobacterales; family UBA11654; genus DTSX01. Next base: position 4,084 of record CAZWGB010000080.1, read on the forward strand.
TGTAATGAAATCCAATACGAAAGTCAAGGCCAATACCTACAATTGCTATTTTCATAAAATGATTACTCATTATTTCTTCATAAACCAACTGTACAAAATTACTTTATTTAAGATAAAAATTCTATTTTATTAGAACTAATGTTCAATAAATGAATAAATCCTTATATTAATCTTAAGTATATTGGTAAATATATTAATAAAACCATTACTTATAGCCCCCCCTTTTTTTGTGTTTCTTAATTATGCTAATTAATGATGCTCTATAATTAAACAAAATTTAATAAACTATGATGTATA
>CAZWGB010000081.1:0-4224 GCA_964633465.1 uncultured Woeseiaceae bacterium
CAGGTTTTGAGTAGTTCAGAGAGAGGCCAATTGCGGATGCACTGCCGAGTAAAAATTTTCTTCGTGTTGTTTTCGCAGAATCATTCATCCTTAATAATCTATCATATTAATTCAGTTATGTATCATGCTGACCTGGCAGGACTAAAATTTTTCCGCTCGCTCTGCCAATGGAAAATTCTACAAGGGGTATTCTGTCGTTTCCGTAGTACATATCGTGTTCAATAAACATAGTTGGGGATCCAAATCCTCCTCTTTCAATTAGTTCCGTTGCATTCTTTTTAAGTCGTTTCAGATTCGCCGTTGAATTAATTTCAGATTCATAATCGGTCGGATTCAATTCAAGTTTTGTTGCAATCTCTGTCAGAATTTCATTGTTAGAAATATCCTTGAGCTCACCGAAATATGCATCAAAAACCAACCTACTGTAATCAGCAATTTTATTTGCTTCAATGGCACAAAATGCACCACACAAAGCTTTTTTAGATACATTTTTAAGGCCATTATTTCTGGGCGTTATTTTAAGGCCACAGTAATTGGCCCAATCTTGCAGGTCTTTTATTTCATAATCCTTCTCGGAAGAATTATGAATTATAGGATCAATCATTGAGCCAAATTTTTGTTCAATATCTGCAAGTAGTATGGGTTTCCAATTGATTGCAGAAGCAGTTCTTGTCGTTGTTTGGATGAGTCGTTTAAAACTCAAATAGGTCCAAGGGCAACAATAATCAAAATAATAATCTACGACTATTTTTTTTTCTGTCATCAGTCAATTTTTCTTAGGGTTGTTTTCAGAACTTTGCCTCCAGCATTTCTTGGGATGGCATCAATAAGGCTTACTGTCCGAGGCATTTTAATTTTTGCAATTTTACCTTCACAGAATTGTCTCAGAGCATCTGTGTTTAATCCAACATTGTCTTTGGTGACCAGAAAAGCCTTCAGTGCTTCGCCCCATTTTTCATCTGGAATACCAATCACTGCAGCATCGATAACATCAGGATGTTGAAACAACACTTCCTCTATCTCCCTGGGATAGATATTAATTCCTCCGGAGATCACCATATCTTTTTTGCGGTCAACGATATAAAGATAGCCTTCATCATCTCTTTTAGCTAAATCACCAACAGTTAACCAACCTTGTTCAAGCGCTTCCTCAGTTTCCTTGGGTCTTTTCCAGTAGCCATTGAAAAGGTAAGGGCTTGATGAAAATAATTCACCAACTTCATTTGGAGGGCACTCTTCTCCAGATGCATTTACAACTTTAATATAGGTGCATGGAAAAGGCTGGCCAACACATTGAAGTTTTCTTAATTGATCGGCTGGCCTTAGGTTAGAAATGATCCCACCTTCTGTGGATCCATAGGTCTCATGAAGAACACCATCACCATAGACCTTCACAATTTCTTCTTTGATTGCCTGAGGTAATGCTGCTGCGTTGGAAATGATTGTTTCTAGAGAGGCGGGCTTGTTTTTTTCCAATATTGCATTCTCTAAGCTAAGAATGCCATGAAAGTGGGTTGGCACACCAAAAAACCCAGTAATATGTTCTTTTTTGAGGGCAGTGACAATTTCTTCTGGGTCAAATTGATCCATAATTTCTGCGTACCCTCCAAAAAAAATAGGCGCCAGAGCAAAAATCATGCCAGCACCGTGGCACATAGGGGCAATTGCTAGAAATCGATCATCAGGAGAATAACATCCATACTCAACTGCCATGCCAAACAGTTGCAGAATTCTGGAGCGATAAGGCACCAATACACCTTTTGGCTTACCTGTGGTTCCGGAAGTATAGGGTATGGTAAAGACATCCCATTCCTGGACAACGGGAAGGTTGCTGATGGGCTTGGATTGATTAATCCATTCTTCCAGTTCGTTATTGATTGCAATTACTGTAGTAATGGTTTCGAAATGAATGTCCTTTAATAGTTCAGCTGAAGACTCGTCCACAAACAACACTTTGGCTTCAACATCGTTGCAGATTAATTGGATTTCGATCGGGGACAGCTTTGGGTTAATTGTTGCCATGCCTATGCCTACTTGTGAGGCACCCAAAATAATTTCCATGTACTCAATAGAATTACTTGAAACGATGGCGGCATGATCCTTAGGGGTTAGCTTTAGATCATAGATAAGTCCGTTGCTAATTCGATCCATGCGATCGGTTAATTGTTTGTATAATCGTTTATTTTTACCGTGTTTTAATGCTTGTTTACTTGGATTGCGAGACATTGCTGCACGAACGCCCCCAGCAATTGATAAATGTTGAAAGGTTCGGGGTAGCATTATATTGCCTTTTATAGATGAAAAATTTTTAACTTAAATTAAATACCTTGAGGGCATTGTCTCGCATAATTAATTTTTTTGCTTCTTCACGAAAACCAAGATCTTCTATTTCCTTCACAGCTCTTACTGGATCAATCACTGGCCAATCTGTTCCAAACATAACTTTATTTTTGCCATAGGAGTTAGCGTAGTGGACAAATGATTCTGGCCAGTATTTCGGAGCATAAGCATCGCCAGCGGTAAAAACATTTTCATGTTTCCAACACATGGATATCATTTCGTCAGTCCAGGGAATCCCAATATGTATACCGATCAGTTTTAATTCTGGAAAATCAATTGCTACCTGGTCAAGATAGATAGGCTTGCCAACGCTCGGAAGCCTTCTCTTTCTTGAATAAACCAGATTGTGCCCAACTTGCATCATAATTGGGATATCAAGCTCACAACATTTAGCGTAATAGGGGTAATATTTTGCATGATCAGGCGGTAGTTCACACCAGTGAGGATATAAATGAGCTCCCACAAAACTCATATCATTTACAGCTTCTTCTAGATCTTTGAGTCCAGCCATACCCCTGAAAGGATCGATGCCAGCCAAACCTGAAAAACGGTCTGGATGTTCTTGGCAAATTTCATGAACCCTCGAATAAGGTATCTCAAAGGATTCCGGTACTCTGATATCACCCGCTCTAACGGCAATTAACAACGATCGTTCAACACCTGCAATATCCATTTTTTCAAGGTACTGATCCATTGTTACACCAACACGCATTTCTTTTGGCATCCTTACTTGTTCCTTAAAGTCCTCATCCAGACCAGTTTGTTTGTTTTCCACTTCTTGTGGTGTAAACAAATTGACTACGATATCGATAATACCTTTCATGCTGTTTTAAAAATTCTATTTAGAAATTGTTTGATCAGCAAAGGCTGACAATAATCATTATTGCCCATCCAGATCCCAAGGACTGGTTGATCTAGATCTGACAGGTATGCCTGCTATCACTGGACCTTGGGTTTTAGGGTCATAATTAACAGCATCACCTTTGATCTCAACTTTTGCATTCAGTGTTACCCAATTGATTAGCGAACCATCAAGCCTGAAGATCCAAGAAGTTCCCATTTCTTCGCCGGCGATAAAATGACCGTGCTTAACTCTTGCAGGTCTGAAGAAATAAGCGCCTGGGACAAAGCGACCAAAATTGTAATCCATATGACCTGTTAAGGTGTATGCTTCTTCAAATACCGGATGGTGGATTAATCTGTCATCTGACCACCCTGGCGGTGCCCAACCAAGCATGGTAATAAATCCTTTTTCATTTTCAGATTCAGGTGATGGGTCGTGATAGAGAATCTTAAGTTGCAGAAACCTTTGCGTGTCGCCTTCATAGATGTTGTCCATCCACTCCATCTTTGAAGAATCCACCATTGTGAGTTTGCCTGGCTCTCCAGATGCAGTATTGCCGCCCTCTGGTATGAAGTCACTTTTATCAGTCTCGGAGACTGAGAATCCCCAGTCACCGTATTCACGAAACACCAAAACCTCAGATTTTTCATCAACTGAAATGGCTGGTACTCTGAGACCTGCAGGGGCACGCCAATACATCCCGGGACCAAAAATTGTTTCACCCATTTTTATCCGACCTTCGAGGACAAACCATTCGGTATCCGCTTCATGATAACCACCTGGCCTGTCCCAGGCAGTTTCAAAGTAAAGTTTGGTTGATGCAGAACCATCTTCTTCATCATAGGATAGGTTTCGTTGCATAACTCTGCCGGTACCTCCATGCATTTCTGCAGGATGCCAACACAAATCACTTTGCTGGATGATTTCTACATGGGGCCTCATGTGACTGACCTCTTATTGTTTTATAACTCATTAAGAATATATGAAAGTTTATACTTGATAAAGAGTTGTCAAATTATTTTCATTAAATGATAATCATA
>CAZWGB010000082.1:0-4170 GCA_964633465.1 uncultured Woeseiaceae bacterium
GAAGATGCAACACTCAACTTAAATACCCTATTCTCTCCAAGTGAGAAATTGCATATCGACAATCAATTGAAAATAAAACATATTGGAGAAAAATGTGAGAGCTCTTTGGATTATCGAGGAATCTTAAAAGATCAGTCAACTGGTGTTTTTGGTGGAACAGTCTACGTTGATCAAGAGGCCGCAGATACCCAATCGAACATGACAAACAGAAACTTACTGCTATCGGATCATGCAAGAATCAATACTAAACCTGTTCTGGAAATATATAACGAAGATGTCCAATGCACACACAGTGCTACATCGGGACGTTTAGATGAGGAAAAACTCTTTTATATTCAATCAAGAGGAATTGGGGAATCAGATGCAATGAATATACTGATTCAATCATTTGCAAGTGAGCTTGTAGAAAAAATTAAAAACTCTCAAATGAAAAGAATTTTTCAAGAATATCTTTTCCAAAAATTGCAGTAAGTCTGAAAACCAGAATGAATCAACTCTTTAACTTAGAAAATATTAGAGAAGATTTCCCAATACTTGACCAGGAAATCAATGGTTCTCCTCTTACCTATTTTGATAATGCTGCATCTACGCAAAAACCAAAAGCAGTTATTGATGCAATCAAAAATTACTATGAACACGATCATGCAAACGTCCATAGAGGTGTTCACAGTCTAAGTGTTAGAGCAACAGAGCTGTATGAAGAATCAAGAAAAAAAATTGCTCAATTCATTAATGCCAACTCTCTCAATGAAATTATCTTTACTAGAGGCACAACTGAATCAATCAATATTCTTGCCAGTGGTTTATCGGACTTGGTTAAACAAGGAGATGAGATTTTAATCTCTACAATGGAACATCACTCAAACATTGTTCCATGGCAAGAATTATGTATTCGAACTGGTGCTGTTTTGAAAATAATCCCAATCAATGATCTCGGTGAACTCCATATTGATAGTTTGGAAAAACTACTCAGTAAAAAAACAAAGGTTGTCTCGGTAACCCATATTTCAAATACTTTAGGAACAATCAATCCAATTAAAAAGATTATTGAACTTGCTCATCTTCACGATGCATACGTTGTAATAGATGGTGCCCAAGCAATTGCCCATACTCCGGTTGATGTCCAGAATTTAGATTGTGACTTTTACACATTCTCTGGCCATAAACTTTACGGCCCAACAGGAATTGGAGTGTTATATGGGAAAGAAGACCTACTTAATAAGCTTCCACCCTACCAGTTTGGTGGTGAGATGATACTCAAAGTAACTTTTGAAAATACTTCATACAATACTCTTCCATACAAATTTGAAGCTGGGACTCCAAATATAGCAGGGTCAATAGGTTTGTCAGTTGCAATTGACTACCTGGATTCCCTTCCGCTTAATTTATGTCATCAACATGAAATGGAGATCCATGATTATGCATTAGATCAACTGAAATCTTTTTCAAACATACGACTGATTGGAGCAAGCCAAAATAAATCACCTATTATTTCTTTTGTTGCCAAAGACATTCACCCACATGATGTAGGTACAATTCTTAATCAAAAAGGAGTTGCTGTTAGAACAGGTCATCACTGCACCATGCCCCTTATGGAGTTTTTTAATATTTCTGGAACAATTAGGGCCTCTTTCAGTTTTTACAACTCAAAAAATGAAGTGAAGCGATTAATTGATGGGCTGGAGATAGCTTTTAAAATGCTGAGTTAAATGGATAAAAAATTAAATAAACTTTATCAATCAACCATTTTAGAGCACGGCCACGACCCAAAGAATTTTGGCAGACTTGATAAATACGACCAGTTTGCAGAAGGTTTTAATCCGCTCTGTGGAGATAAAGTAAATATATATTGTAAGTATAATTGTAATTTAGAGTTAGAAATAACCTTTGAAAGCGTTAGCTGCGTTATCTGTACCGCTTCAGCCTCACTGATGACAACTGAATTGGTGGGGAACTCAAAAGATAAAGCAATAGCTTTAATTGATGAAGTTTTAGATGGATTACATTATTCAACATTAGATCAAAAAACATTATCAAAACAAATAACCATGCTTGATGGTGTCAAAGAATTTCCTTCAAGAATACAATGTGCCGCCCTACCCTGGGCAACAACGAGAAAAGCTATAACAGAACATGCAACTAGACCGGAGTAATCAATGCTAGATCGAGATGAAAAAATTGCACTTCAAAGAGATTGTGAAGTTATTTCTGTTCCTTACGGTGAGAAAAAAATATTAAAGGAAGGAACTGATGTTCAAATCATGCAGGCAATGGGAGGGTCCCACACCGTTTATACCGATGAAGGTATGTTTAGAATCAGTGGCCTCAACTCCGATGCTATAGGCAAGGAAATTGAAGAACCTCCTTCAATTCCAAGCAATATTTCAGATGAAGAGTTTGAATCTAAGATCTGGGAACAAATGAAAACTGTCTATGACCCGGAAATCCCTATCAATGTTGTTGACCTAGGATTGATCTATTCTTGTACAATCGATAAGAAAGATTCAGAAAAATATAGTGTTGCTGTAGAAATGACTCTGACTGCTCCAGGATGCGGTATGGCTGATGTTCTGGTAGAGGATATTAAAGAAAGAATTGAACTCCTTCCTAGAATCGCTGAAGTCAATGTTGAATTAGTTTTAGATCCACCTTGGAGCATGGAAATGATGTCCGAGGCAGCCAGGTTGGAAGCTGGACTTGTTTAATAACCTTACTTGATCGAACAAAAACAGTGATAGTATATACCCCGAGGGTCATTCAACTCTCTTAGAACCTGTGTCTGTTGCTGCAACCAATTTAAAACTGGTTGGTAAGATTTTGACGCGAAAGTGAACCCGAATAATTCCAGTATAGTTTTAAATTTTGTAGTAATGGACAATGCAAAACCAAATCCTTGATCCTCTCTTAATATAGTTTTAACGCCATAGTTATTTGCTTCCAATTCAGCAAGCTCTGCGGCTGCTAAGATTGCATCTTCCAGATCGCCTAATTGATCAATCAAACCAATTTCCAAAGCTTTCTCACCGATCCAGACTTTGCCTCTGGCAATCGCATCAACATCCTCAACAGACATGGATCGTCCTTCCGCCACTTTAGTGATGAACTTTATGTAAACATCATCAACACTCATTTGTACAATTTCTTTATCTTTCTCAGTTAACGTTTTTAAAAGAGAAGTTGTCAAATCAACAGTTGAATAGCCATCTTCATGAATGCCTATTTGATCAAATGCCCTTTCAAATGTAGGAATAAATCCACCAACACCTATAGAACCGGTAATGGTACTTTGGTTGGCAAATATTTTATCCGCTGGAGCAGAAATATAATAACCGCCTGATGCAGCAACACTGGACATTGAAGCTACGATTGGTCGTCCGCTTTGCTTAAATTTTTCGAGTTCATCAGCAATCACCTCAGACGCATACGCACTGCCACCACCGCTATCGACTCTTAAAACCAATGCTTTGACAGATTCATCTCTGTATGCTTTACGAATTAATCTGACAAAATCATCTCCTGCAATCGTAGCGGGCCCAGAACTGCCATCAACGATTGAGCCAGTAGCAATAATCAAGGCTATGTTGCTCTCCTTTGATTCATCGCTATATGAGTTTGAACTCAGCTCTATGGCTTGCTTGTATTCATTCATGGTGATCGAATTTATTGAATCGTTTTCTGTATCTCCTGAAAGCGAAACAAGGTAATCATGAAATTCCCTTTTATTGCTGAGTTGATCAACCAATCCTGCTGCCAGTGCTGCCTTGGCTAGATCACCATTGGACAATTTTAAAGCCTCAACAGGAAAATCAATATAGTTTTTAAACTTAGCAGAGTCGATGTCTCTTGCCTCACTGACCTCATCGAGGTAGGTGGACCATAAGACCGAAATCCATTCAATGATATTATTTTTAGCTTCTTCAGACATATCATCTCGGAAATAAGGCTCGACAAAAGCTTTGTATTCACCAACTTTGAAAACGTTTGAATCGATATAAAATTTATCAAAGAAAGATTTGTAATAAGTACGGACTGATCTGTAACCTTCAATTAAAAGTGCCGAATAATCATGCATATGAATCTCATCAGCTTGTGCTGCAAGATAATAAGAATTGGTCGTATAACCAAGTCCACTGTATGCAATGATTTTTTTACCGGATGTTTTAAAGTCCT
>CAZWGB010000083.1:0-4091 GCA_964633465.1 uncultured Woeseiaceae bacterium
CTTCGCCAAATATTCGCTTGTTGAAATACGTAACAGCACCTAGGTTATGCCTTTTGAAGAAGTCAGTGTCGTAGGCGGTTTTGAAGCGGTCCATATCAACACCGAGATCGTTTAGAAGGTTGAGTACGATCTTGCTAAATTCATGTGGATATTCAAATGACTCTGAACCACCTTCGCCCAATAGAGTGTCTCCATCTATTGTATGTTCATTGCGTTTAGCATGACCTCCAAAATCATCATGATTGTCCAGTATGAGCACCTTCTTGTCTCTTCCGTGCTCTTGTTGATAGAAATAGGCAGCCGACAGTCCACTGAGACCGCCGCCTACTACAACCAGGTCATACTCCTCTTTCAGATCAGTGGTTGGTCCCCAATCTGTTTGTTTAGTCAGCGCCTGGCTATGAGCGTGTTCGTTTGATCCAGGGTGACTGCCTCGAAGTCCAGTAAGCGCTGGAGGATAATACTCTGGCTTGAGTGCTGCCATAACCGCTTGACTAGTACTATTAAAGGGAAGCATGGAAGCCCCAGCCGCCATTAAAGTTCCATTGATGAAGTCTCTTCTTGCGATTTTGCTCAATCGACTAACTCCCAATCATCTCCTTTAATATCTTCAGGCTCAAATGGCTTTTTTGTAAGTTTGTTCATTCTTTTTGTTGGCATCATTCTACATTTTTGGGGTCTTCGATTTTGATATAGAAATCTGCCATTGCCAGGTTATCCCAATCCACCTCAATGCCCAGACCGTGTCCCTCCGGTGCAACCACCTGCCCCTCATCAAGCAAGTTACCATTCTTCATCCCGAACTCATAAGCCTCCTTCGGCATCGAAGCTTCGAAATACCTAGTCCGTTCATTTGCCAGCATCAGATGGAGGTTGGTTGCCTGGGCCAGCGAGTGACCCCAGCTTTGGATTGCGATTGGAAGACCGGCATCATTGGCTATCATCAAAAGCTCGAGTGCCTTTGAGATTCCACCAATGGTCGTGGTGTCGAACCTGCCTGCATCCCAAGAATCAGTCTTAATTCCCTGCTTGATAAACTCAGGAGAATAGATGTTGTATCCTGCAGGAATGATTGGTACCGAGAGTCTTTTCCTGAGCTCACTGTATTGCTCCAAAAGTTCGTCATCAATGGGTCCCTCGAACCAGATAAACAAACGTTCATCCATTTCCTCACCTAGCCTGAGCGCGTCTTCAAAACCGTACGCTCCTTCGAGATCCATCATGAAGCGATACGGAGAGTCTGCAAACGTCTGTTGGATCAACTGTACGAGCTTGGAATCCTCTTCGATCGAACCCCAGACGTGGAACTTGAAAATGTTGTAGCCGAGCTTCGCGTATTCGTTAACAGCTTCGACGTACTCGGGAAGAGAATCGTAGAAAGGGAGGCTCGCATACGTTTCAATCGAATTTCGCTTTGCCCCCAGTATCTCGTAGAGAGGACGACCTGCCCTACTTGCCGCCAAGTCCCACAATGCGATATCAATGTTTGCACGAGATGCATCGCTCAAGTCCGGTCTTGTCAGCTCGAGCATCATCCCAACTTCAACTGGGTCCAGTGACTTGAGAGCAAGGAGATCAGCAGTAACACTTTGCAATTCCAACAGTTGTTCTTCGCTGAATTCTCCTTGGTTCTCAGAAACCACACCGGACATACCCTCGAATCCGTCTGCGGTCGTGATCCGTAAAATGTTGTTGATCTGTTTCCAAACTTCGGACCCAGCATAATAGCGGGCGTTCGTGCTCTCAGTACCGACAGCATGCACTTCCACACTGACAATTCTGGTCTCATCCGAGAATCGGAAAAATGGCTCGTACTGCACCGCACTCTTACCAGAAAATGCCGTCAAGAGCTCAACCGCATTCAGATAAGTGTTTCCGGACGAAGTTGAGGATTCAGCTCGGCCAATCGTCAGGCAAAGCGTTGCAACGAGCATTTGAGCATAAAAGGAATAAACACTCTTTCTCTCTACTCGGGCACATTCCATTCTCCTTCTCCTTCTTTGTTAACCACAAAAAAATGTTAATGGTGATGTTCGTCCTTTAGGTCTTTTTCAATATCTTCATGATCCCCAACCATGATGTGGCTTTTGCTTTTAGTTACGTATTTTTCCAAGACAGGAATAAGTAAAAGTGGGAGTAATCCACCTAGTACGATGCCTAGAGTTCTAGCTCTCATAGTTGGATCCACTAAAGCTGCAACTAAATCTGCAATCACGTGAGCTAAGGCCGCTCCAATGATTCCTGCTATGTATCCTTTGGTAATATTTTTGAGCAGTCGGTTGATGCTCCAACCAGTATAAAACCCTAATATCACAAAACTGACATGCACAAAACCAAAAATAAATCCTGGTAGAAGCACGCCGTCTCTAATAAGGGCAAAATTTTCTAGCAACTGTTCCATTCGTGTGTCTTAAAGATATGTATAATTATTTTAAATACTATGAATATGCACAATACCAAACATTATTTTATCTGTTTTTGTCTGTTGATAAGCTTTTTTTTCGTCACAGGATTTGATTCTCTTGATGATTATCCCAAATCAAAAAAAGTCGACATATTTGATATTTATCACGGACAGGTAGTCAGAGATCCATATCGTTGGCTCGAAAATTTAGACTCTGAGGAAACCCAAACCTGGATAAGAAAACAAAACCAATTTACTGAAAAGTATTTAAAGAAAATCACTGAAATAAAAGCAATAGAAAAAATTCTTGGCCAAGCATTGGATCAAGCAACAAGATCTGTTCCTTTTCAGGAGCAATCGAAATATTTTTACTATTACAACAACGGAGACTGGCAACAAAGCAAACTCTATTACAAAGAGGACAATCAAGGCACTGAGAGATTGGTTTTAGATCCCAATCAACTTTCTAAAGATGGGACGATTGCTTTGAGCGGAGTTAGTGTCAGTCCTGATGCAAAACTGCTGGCCTATGCAATCTCTGATGGTGGCTCAGATTGGAAAACATGGAAAATTAAAGATCTAGAGAGTGGCTTGGATCTAGAGGATGAAATTCTGTGGTCCAAGTTCTCTGGTGCTGAATGGTTAAAAGACAACTCTGGTTTTTATTACTCAGCCTACTCACAACCTAAAACTGGAGCTGAACTGGAAGACACCAATACCAACCAAAGGCTTTATTTTCATAAAATTGGCGAAAAACAATCCAGCGATAAATTAGTTTATGCAAGAATCGATCAACCCGAATGGGGCTGGGGAGCAACGGTGAGTGAAGACGGAAATTACCTCGTTCTCCATGTGAGCGAAGGCACCGATGAAAGAAACAGAATTTTTTATCAAAAGTTACATCAAGCCGATCCGTCATTCATTGAACTAATCCCAGAACTTAAAGCCCAATTTCAATTTGTCGGCAATGAGGGAAATGTTTTCTGGTTCTTCACCGACCTCAATGCTCCAATGGGTCGTTTGATTGCGATTGACATTGACAATCCCGACGAAGAAAACTGGCAGGAAATTATTCCGGAACAAAATCATGCGTTAAGAAATGTTTATTTAACTTCGGGGTATTTTCTTTGCCATTACTTGAAAGATGTATCCAGCGAAATAGTACTCTATCAAACAACTGGAGAAAAAATAAAAAAATTGGATGTTCCAAAGAATGGAGCCATTTCAGGCATATCTACGAAACCGGATTCGAGTCAATTGTTCTTCTCCTTTTCCAATTACATCCAACCGAAGGAGATTTTCGAGTATGACCTCTCTGACCAACAACTTAAAAGTATCTGGTCACAGTTGGTTCCAGGGTTCTATGCCAACGACTTTACCAGTAAACAAGAATTCTACCGAAGTAAAGATGGAACTTTGATTCCAATGTTTATTTCACACTTAAAGAACATTGAATTGAATAACAACAATCCCCTGCTCCTCTATGGATATGGAGGCTTTGATATTCCCATACTGCCAAATTTCAGCACCAAGTATTTCAGTTGGATGAAAATGGGGGGTGTTGTTGCGGTTGCAAATCTAAGGGGTGGCGGTGAATACGGTGAACAGTGGCATCGTCAAGGAATGTTACACAACAAACAAAATGTGTTTGACGATTTTGCTGCTGCCGCTGAACACCTTCATCAGA
>CAZWGB010000084.1:0-3878 GCA_964633465.1 uncultured Woeseiaceae bacterium
ATTCTGTTTTAGCTAAGCCTTTAGATATAAGTATTCTTGAGGCAAAATCAGTCGGGATCATGCAATATCCATAAATAGAGTACTCATAAAATCTCTCATTTGTATTGGCGACATTGATATCATCTAGAGTGTCAGAATCTGCGAATGAAGGGTCTTTATTTTCAGAATTTTGATCATTGGCTCTAAGAGACTTATTCAAGTATGCAAGAGATGTCCATTCATCTTGAATCAAGACCTGATTGGTTTCCTCATCAAGTGTGTATCTATCCTGTATGATACTTGTGGTTATTAAATCTGGGGTCAAAAGACTAGGCAAAAGTAAGATCTCATCCTGGTCAGATAGATTTATATTTTCTTCTGACTGAGGATCTTTAAATATTTTTTCTAGATCTATCTGAAGAAATTCATAGGTTTGTGAATTAGAGATTTTTCTTTTCACAAGAACATAATTAAAATCTGTCATTTCAAGCAAGTCTTCTGGGCCCATGAAGATATCTGAAACCTTCATTCCTTTACTCCAAGCATAAAAACCTGGTTGTTGAGCATGGCCATTCACTAGAACTGCATTAGTTAAATTATCAGGAACAGGGTAAATTGTTAGAACGTCTCCATTCATGATTCTGACATTTTCTTTTGCAAGATTTAGATTAACTGATTGAAGCTCAAAAATATTTTTTTCAGAATTTATTCTCATAATTTCTGCATTATTATAATTAGCTTTTGGTTTCATGCCTCCTGCAAATCTAAGCAGCTGATCTAGTTTTTCATCATCTTTTAGCTCATATATTCCTGATCTATTGACCTCTCCTCTGACTCCTGCAGTCTTTCCTATTGGCTCAATAAATATAACATCACCCTGCATTAATCTGCTGTCATTAGAAGTGTCTCCATTGAGAAAAAGATCATAGAGATCGAAGAAGACTATTGTTTCACCGTTTCTTTTAAGCTTAATGTTTCTTAATGATCCAGAGGTATCTACACCTCCACTTTCAAATATTGCATTAGTTATATTTGACAGTGCGCTTATGCTATACATTCCTGGTTTATTTGCCGCACCTAATATAAAGACATCAATGGTTCTCAGGGAACCTAATGTAACGCTAACTTGAGTCCCAATTAACTGTGAAGTAATAGCTGAATTAATGAGATTCTGCATATCCCCAAAAGTCAGTCCAGCAACTATGAGGGGGCCAATTTCAGGGAAAAATATACTGCCATCACGACTAACCTGCAATTTGTACTTACTATTTGTATTTCCATACAGAATGATGTTAATAACATCATCTGGGCCAATTAGATAATTGGGAGGCACTGGGACATTTGCTTGTGAAAAGAAGGAATCTGGGCCATTAACAAAATAACTATAGCCAAAATACTCTAATGCCTCTTCGGAAAATTTACTTTGTGGTGAGTTATTAAAACTTTCTCCACCAGAATATCCATAGTTACTATCTTTAAATGTTTCTTTATCAACTTCTCCACTCGTCCTTAGTTCAGTTTCTTTCAATTCTTTTTGTCCGACATCTGATTCTGGTAGAAGACCCTGTGTAAAACTATCAGTGTCTATTCCCATTAAAGAAAGTTCGTTGACTTGCCCATAAGACTCGAAACTTAGGAGAAGAATAAGGAGAAAGATTAATTTTAATTTTTTATACATATGAACTTATTTCTCAGAAAAATTATAATAAAACTTAAACAAAAAACATAACAAATAGTGTTGTTAAATGCTTAATCTTCATTATAAAAACCCTTTTATTAATACAAACTTTAAACTAAAAATGACCAACATATTACATTGTAAAAGTAGCTAGATAGATGGCTTTTTGTTAAAAGTTACATTAAGTTACATTAAGTCACCGTTCATCAGCACAACTATAATGGTATCCTGTTTTAAAAATGACTGCGATAGTTAACAATAATTACTAAGATTTATCACACCAATATTTTCTACTCCAGACTTTGTATATAGCATATACCATACACTTTTATTTATTAGTCTAGCCATTCATTCCAACGCTTTGTTTTAGAACTGATTAGAATCAGAAAACCGAGTGTCATTGGAAGCACTCTCTCCAAAATATCTCCGGGAGTATTAGGCAATTGATGCAAAATCACGGTCATTAAAAAGCCTGTTACTACTGATAAGCCGGCTGCCAAACTTGAAACTTTCCAGTTCAATACCTTGGAAAAAACCATTGGCACCAAGGCTGCACCCAATGCAGTCCATGCAAAAACGACGCGGACGAAAATGGTTTCTGGTGCATACAAAGACAAGATGACTGCAAAAATAACAACTAAAAGTATCGCTATCCTAGCACTGTTTATATTTGTACCTCTGCCGCCCTTCCAATCGCGATCAACTGATGAAGCAACTGCTAAAAGTTGGCTGTCGGCTGTTGACATGATTGCTGAGAGAACTGCTGCTGTGATGACTCCAGCAAATATAGGGCCAAACATCCTTTGACTAACAAAAAATAGAACACTTTCAGGGTCCGAAACTGTTGAATACATAACTTTTGCACATAAGCCCAAAAGAATCATTCCACCAAAAATTATAGTTGCCCATCCAATCGCTATAATTCTCCCTATTCTTATAGTACTTATATCCCTTGCTGCCATGAATCGGTTAACAACAAAAGGTTGCCCTGGATACCCAAACCCAATGCTTATTGTGCCAATTATAAAGCCCAACCCCATTAAGCCTGTGTACTCACCAGTGAGACTCCCTTGTGCTTCAGTGCCTATTGCTTTGACACTAAAAATTAAATCATCAAAACCACCAATAAAAATTAGAAGAAAGAGTGGCAAAAACAAAGCAACCACAAGCATGAGGATTGCTTGGATTGAATCGGTCAGACTAACCGCCCAAAATCCACCAATAAATGTGTAGATTAAGATCACTAGAGCTCCGATGATAATGCTCGTTTCTTGAGAGATTCCTAAAACATTAGAGAATGCAGTTCCAGCACCTTGAAATTGAGCAGCAACATAGACGACCAATGAACAAGTAATGATTATTGTGGTTAATCGCAACAGAATTGTTTTTTCCTTTTCATTGAAATCACCAAAAAGGAGCTCAGGTAAAGTAACTGCCCCTGTTTTTTGACTAATCTCCATCAACCGAGGAGCTACCCATACCCAGCTAACAACATAGCCAACTAAGACTCCTGGCAATAACCAAACAGCAGATAAACCCCAAACATAGGCTGCACCACTCACCCCTAAAAGACTCCATGCTGATGATGAACTCGCTGAAGCACTTAATGCTGCCACAAAAGGACCTAAGCCTCTACCACCAAGATAAAAATCATCTTGGTTACTGGTTCTCTTTTTCGCCCAAAATCCAATTGCGATAAGCAAAATATTATAGAGAATTATGGTTATAAGAACTTCTTTGTTTGCCATATTAAATAACCTCTTAAGGTTTGAGTATAGTTGATCCAGTTGTTAACCTGGGCTCCAAATTGATGTAAGCTTCAGCAACATCAGCAAGAGGTAAGATTCATTAAATAGTTGTACTGAGTTTATAATTATAGCCATATCTTACTTATAATACTTGTTGAGTATGTATTTATATCACAAACAATGGTGATTACACTTAGATGAAAAATGATGTTGTCATTATAGGTGCTGGACACGCTGGTGGAATGACAGCTATTTCACTTCGACAACAAAAATACCAAGGATCAATCACAGTAATAGGTGAGGAAGATTTTCTGCCATATCAAAGACCAGCACTGTCCAAAGGGTTTCTTGCTGGCGAAATCGAAGAAAAAAGACTTTATTTAAAATCACAGGATTATTTTGACAAAAATAACATCAATATCATTCGCAATCATAAGATTGTAGATATTGATAGAAATAACAAAACCGTAATT
>CAZWGB010000085.1:0-3821 GCA_964633465.1 uncultured Woeseiaceae bacterium
CTCCAATTCCACAGGTTGAGGGTATATTGCAGGTGGGATCAATCACAGCAGAAGGATGAATTCCTGGTTGAAATTGCTTACTTATATCAAAATCACCTGCAATTCTGGCAAACAATAAATATGGATCATTTGTTACCAATGAAGCAGTAGAGCAAAACTTCAAATCACGCTCAGTGAGTAGGACTGCCGCTGCATTGGTTTCTTGCAACTCAGATTTATATTTAGTATTGGCAAAGAATGTTAAAGAATCATTGGATGCATTTGTCAGTGTTGCCACATTTGTTATAACAATGGACGGATCACCTTGGATTTTGCAACCGTATTTTGAAGCTAAGTGTTCAAGAGTAAAAGCAGTATTAGACAAAATTCTAATTCCCCAACATCTTTATTGGCCAGCTTTTAATTAGCCTCCGGCTTTATCTTCTTGAAACTTCTTTTCCAATATTTTGGCTATGTCATTCGTAATATCCACAGAAGCTCCTTTGTATAAAGTTCCGCCATTTAAAATGGTATTCTGACTGATTCTTCCTTCATTAATAATCAGATCATAGCCATTGTCTCTGCCAAATTTCTGAATCGAACTGATGATTTCAACAAAAATTTTATTCGCTTCAATTTGAGTTCTATTATTACGATCTTCTTGGAAGCTTTCAGCCAAATATTTTAGCTCTCTCTGATCAGCATTAAGCTTTAACAGGGTATTCTGTCGTTCGTCTTGGCTGAGTGCAAGATTGTCTTGATTCAGTTGATCTTGAGCAGCGTTAAAGGCCGACTCTTTGGCAGTAATGTCTCTTACTCTAGCCGCAAATTCTTCCTCTATCGCTGAAGTCATATCTTGGTATTGGGGGGATTCCTGAACAAGTTTATTCATGTCGACCACACCGATCCTTGCTTCTAGTGATTCCTGAGCAAAAATAGATTGGGTAAGAAAAAGCGTGCCGATTATTGTCAAAGCAAAATTTAGTTTTTTCATAACTGTCCCTTTATCATAATTAAGACCATTGTCTAAAAAGCTCCTCCAATTGTAAATTGGAATCGTTCCGTTTCGTCACCCCAATGTACATTGGTTACTGGATCATTATTTAAAGGAAGAGCATAACTGAATCGAAAAAGTCCAAGCGGAGCCAACCATTGTGCAGCCAATCCGACTGATTGTTTGAGATTGCCTGCATCAAATTTGTAGTCGATTGGATTACCGACTTTGTCAAAGAAATCCAGCTCACCGGTTGAAAATACATTACCAACATCAAAAAACAAACTAAACCTTGCCCTTGATGCCCAATCTTCTGGTAATGGCAAAATGACCTCAAATTGTGCTGTAAGAAGAAGATTGCCTCCATACGGGTTGCCAAAGTTATCTCTCGGCCCCAAACGATGTTCTTTAAAGCCCCTGACGGTATCTGGGCCTCCTCCAAAAAAGTTTTTATAGGGAGGGACGCCAACCGAATCGCCGTAAGATCCATTATAAGCAATGTCTGCTTTTGCCATCAAAGTTAAGTAGTTCACAAATGGAAATGGAATATTGAAATACTGTTTGTAACTGTAGTTAAAACCGTAATATTCAACCTCACTTCCAGGAATCGCCACACTTGCCATCAGTCTCTGCGTCATTCCTTGATCAGCAAAGAGAAAGCGATTTCTTGAATCATAAACCCAACCGATTAATGCTTCTGCAACTTTGAATTTTGTTTTACAAAAAGTAAAACTACCTTCTAAACAATAGCTGTCTCCATTGCTGTTCACCCATTGCAGGGCTTGAGCAGCGCTATATGTGCCTGCCAGCATTTCAGAACTCATCAAGTTAGAACCAATAATTACTCGTTGATACTCACTCAAGGGATAGGAGTATTCCAAGCCAAGAGAAAAAGTTTTGGTTGAAAAATCAGAAGAAGATGCAGTGAACTGATTAAAGGATGAATAGGAAAATCTTGTTGTTCTCGCAATTTCATCAAGTCCGGTATAAGCATCTGTATGTGAAAAACTGTAAAGATCTCTGTACCGACTTGAGTTCAGATCAAGTGCAATTCTATTGCCTGTACCAAAAAAATTGGTATGTACAAAGTTACCATTTAGAATTAGTTTTTGGTATCCAGAATAACCTACTCCTCCACCGAATTGGCCTGGCAAGCCTTCTTTGATCGTAAACTCAGCATCAACCAGATCTGTAGTCCCAGCAACTGGAATTGTGTCAAATTCTACTTCCTCGATAAAAGGCAGTCTTTGCAATCTGATTTTTGATCGTTCCAAGCTGCTCTTGGACATATAACCCCCTTCCATTTGCCTTAGCTCACGTCTTAAAACGTTGTCATTGATAGAAGTTGTATCAGAAAAACTTACGCGTCGAACATAGACTCTGTTTTTTGGCTGGACATAAAAAACTACCTTTACTTCATTGTTTTCATTATCAAGCTCTGGAATGGCCTGTACTTCTGCAAATGAATAGCCATCTTCGCCAAGTCTATACTTGATTAACTCTGTGGCTTGCGTTAGTAGGGATTGGGAAAATATTTGGCCCGGTTGTGCTAAAACCAGTCTCTGTATTTCTTCTCTGGGGATAACAAATTCACCAGTCAGCTTCACGTCTGATAATTTATACACATCGCCCTCAGTGATATTGACGGTAACAAATATTCCAGTTCTGTCTGGTGAGATAGCTACTTGAGCAGAGTTGATTGAAAAATTTGCATAACCTCTATCCAAGTAAAAAGACTCGATTGTTTCCAAATCACCTTGTAAATCTTCCCTTGAATATCGATCATCTTGTTGAATAAATGACAGCCAATTTGGCATCTGTAATGTCAGCTGATCCAAAAGGTCTTCATCATTGAAAACATTGTTTCCAACAATGTTTATCTGTCTAATTTGAGCACGATCACCTTCTTTAACATCAATTGATATTCTGACCGTATTCCCAGGTAAATCCTCTACATTAGTTTCAATTTGAACACTGTATTTACCGAAACTAAAATATTGGTCTATCAGTGACCTTTCAATTTCATCCAAAACCGAAGGGTCGTATGTTCGACCAATTCTAAAACCTATTTTATTTAGTGATTCTTCTAGATCTTCGGTCTTAATATCCTTATTGCCATCAATACTGATATTGCCTATGGATGGCCTCTCCAGTACCGAAATAATAAGAATACCTTCAGAGGGGTCTTTTCTAAATTCTATATTCTTGAAAAAACCACTGGTATACACCGCTCTTATGGATTCCTTGATTTTAATCTCATCGAGGGTGTCTCCGATGTTTATTGGCAGATAGTTTAATAAGGCACCTTCAGAAATTTTTTGTAAGCCTTCAATTCTTATATCTTTCACGATAAAAGGTTCTTCTGCCTGCACTGAAAAAATACAAAGAACGGCGAATACAATTATTATTAATCTGAATTTCATAATGTGGCTAAAGTGTTACCAATCAAATATTCTGATCAAATCATTGTACAACGCAAATACCATTAAGAATAATAGTGCGCCTATCCCAAATTGTTGAAAAACAATTTGTACTTTTTCTGGTAAAGGTCTGCCAATCAGTTTTTCTACTAGAACAAATACGATTTGTCCTCCATCAAGAATTGGCAAAGGAAACAGATTGAGGATGCCCAAACTAATACTGATAATCGCCATGAAAGACAAAGTTGCAATAAACCCCCTTTTTGCTACCGTTCCCGCATCTTTTGCTATGCCAACAGGTCCACTAAGATTTTTCCCTGAAATTTGTCCACGGATCATCTTGCCAAACATATTTAAAGTTAAAACAATCATTTGATTTGTTTCATTTATTGCCATAGTTAAGCTTTTAGGAAAACGGTATTTTTGGA
>CAZWGB010000086.1:0-3788 GCA_964633465.1 uncultured Woeseiaceae bacterium
AAGCCGACTCAGCGTTCGTTTCACTGAAAGTACAAACTACTAGAGTCAGAAATAAAAACAATGAATAGGTTTTTCTGTATTTATTTATAGCCTTACCAAGTTTTATTTTTCTAAGCTAATGCTATTACTTTAGCCAACAATTGAGAATATTTCTTAGTTTTTTAGAGTTACAAATCACATCTGGGATTCTTTGATTTGCCAAATCCCCAAGAGTAAATAATATTTCCAAATCTGGAGGCAATATATCTGGTGTGCCT
Source organism: uncultured Woeseiaceae bacterium (assembly GCA_964633465.1). Classification (GTDB taxonomy): domain Bacteria; phylum Pseudomonadota; class Gammaproteobacteria; order Steroidobacterales; family UBA11654; genus DTSX01. The sequence continues at coordinate 258 of CAZWGB010000086.1, forward strand.
CTTTCAGGCCATTCAATTAGAAAGATAAATGGACTGGATGAGGCTGGTTGTTCATGTAGCTCCAACTCAACAATCTCTTTTCTGGTATCAATACGATAGAGATCGATGTGGTAAACATCATAAATCCTTGTGTTATATATTTCGATGAGTGTGTAGGTGGGACTTGTTACATTCCCTAGAAAACCCATTCCATTAAGAAATCCCTTGGCAAAAGTAGTCTTACCAGAGCCTAAATCTCCCTTGAGATAAATAACTGAGGATTGTGCCGGTGAATTGCAATAACACTCTGCCAGCTTAGAGCCAAAATCTTTTGTTTCGGATTCACTCAATAAAGGTTTCATGGATTTAGTTGCTGTTTTAAATGTTTGAACAAATCCGTAGCAATAAGCCCTCTTTCGCCATCTTCTACTGCAAGATCGCCTGCAGTAGCATGGACATTTGCTGCAATCGCAGCGAGCAATTGGTAATCAATATTTTCAAATTGTCCCAGTAAACCAGCGATAACGCCAGTCAATAGATCGCCCATTCCAGCTGACGCCATACCAGGATTACCTGAACGAACAAGGTAGGGTATCTGATTTGATCCTCCCACCAAGGTATTGCTTCCTTTTAAAACAACCGTTCCACCAAATTTCTTGACTAACTTATCCAGTGAATCCAATCGTTGAGATTGAATTACTGGATTGATTACACCTAATAATCGCCCTGCTTCCCCAGGGTGAGGTGTTAAAATCCAATTCTCTCTATTTCTTGGACTACGGGATAAGATATTTAGCGCGTCAGCATCTACGACAAGAGGCAAATCCGACTCAAGAACACGCCCAAATAAATGTTTTGCCCAATCGTCCAAACCCAAACCAGTGCCTACAGCAATTACAGTGGCTTTAGCTATCAAGTCATCAATTTTATCTACATTATTATCCAATGAGTGGCACATCACTTCAGGTCTGAGTTTTGCGACAATGGGTACATTGCTTTTCCTCGTAGCCACACTTACTAAACCTGCACCAGATCTAAGTGCTGCCTCAGCAGCAATTCTGACTGCACCACCCATTCCATGATTACCACCAACCACAAGAATATGACCAAAATTACCTTTATGAGATGCAAGGGGTCTTTTCGTCAAAACTTTTTTGGATAATTCCTCAGTAACAAAAGTCATGGCAGGTACAGCAGATTTATAACATTCCTCAGGTATATTTAAATTAGAAAAAAATACTTCGCCAGAGCACTCTGGACCTGCATTTAAAAACAATCCTTGTTTATAGCCAACAAAGGTAGTTGTAAGTTGTGCGGAGATAGAATCCCCCATTTTCTCACCAGTGTCTGCATTGAGACCTGAAGGGATATCAAGAGCAAGTATGGGAATAGAAGAATGGTTGATTGTTTGGATACATTGAAGAAAAATACCTTCCACTGATCGGTTCAAGCCTATACCAAATATTGCATCAACAATTAAATCAGCAGAAAAATTAAGACTTTGATCCCAAGGAATTACCTCACCATTCATTTCTGTATATTCTTTATATGCTTGCAGGGCGTCTCCTTTAAGCTTGTCCTTTGAGGATAATGAAACAACATGAACTGTCTTTCCTTCATTTAAAGCCCTAACTGCAAACAAATACCCATCACCAGCATTATTGCCAAGGCCACAAATAACAATAATAGAAGCGGTATCAGGATAAAACTCAATAGCTTTTTCGTAGGCGAAGTCAGCCGCTTGTCTCATTAAAACCAGTCCAGGGATACTTGATAGTTGCATTGCCAATTTGTCTATCTCAGAGACTTCTGCTGCTGGATATACAAAATTGTCTGAAATAGTCATACTAATTATTATACTTTGCTTAACTGTAAAACTCTCATAGGGAAAGAAAAGAATGCAAGATCCAGGTGAGCTTAAAAAACTTATTCAAAGGTGGTCAGAAGAACTTGGCTTTGATGGCATTGGAGTTGCAGGAATTGATATCAATGAGGATGAGAAATATTTAAACAAGTGGCTTGAAAACAAATTTCATGGCTCCATGAATTACATGGAAAAACATGGATTAAAAAGGTCCCGCCCAGATGTACTACTCCCAGGAACCGTTAGGGTAATTTCATTGAAAATGCACTATTTTTCAAGAGATACAAAAAGGGCTCAAAATTTATTGGAAAACACTGGAATTGGATACATCTCAAGTTATGCATTGGGGCTTGATTATCATAAAACTATTAAAAATAAACTGAAAATCTTAATCGGAAAAATTAGGGATTTCTCAAAATTACAAGGGCAGAATTATTTCGTAGACACTGCTCCTGTTTTAGAAAAAGCATTGGCAAGGAATGCTGGCTTAGGGTGGATTGGTAAAAACACAAACTTAATTGATAAATCCAATGGATCCTGGTTCTTTCTTGCTGAGATATTTACTGATATACCCCTACCTCTTGATAGGCCTACAAACAATCATTGTGGCACTTGCTCAGCTTGCATTGATATTTGTCCAACTCAGGCTATTGTTGGTCCTTATCAACTTGATGCAAGAAAATGCATATCTTACTTAACCATTGAAAATAAAAAATCCATTCCTGTTGAAATGAGAAAAGCCATAGGCAATAGAATTTTTGGTTGTGATGATTGCCAAACAATTTGTCCTTGGAATAAATTTGCCAAGAGAGTCAAAGAGAGAGATTTTTTACCTAGACCTACCCTCATGGATCAGCCTTTGGAGAAGTTATTTCTTTGGTCTGAAAATGAATGGAAAAAAAATACACAAGAGACTTCCCTACAAAGACCTGGTTACTCAGGCTGGTTGAGAAATATTGCTGTGGCTCTAGGCAATGCTGAATCTACTGAAGATATCCTAAGCGCCTTAAAATCAAGAGTAAATGAGAAATCGACTATGGTCAAAGAACATGTTCTGTGGGCCTTGGAACAACATAAAGAAGAGAGAAATTGAAAAGCTAGTTGTTTTGAATGCCTATGGCAGTACGGTGGCGACAGAATTGAAAAAATGCTTGCCGTATTTAACACTGACAACTTCTTCGTACAACATTTTAAAATGTTCATCATTGTGAATTGGGTCGATACTTTCTGCATTCACTACCAGTAAAGGTGCATCGTCGTAATAATAGAAAAACTTTGCATACGAATCGGTCAGTTTTTCTAAATAATTTGAATCTATCAAGCTATCAACTGAGCCTGGTCTATTCTTAATTCGTGCAATCAATACATCAACGGGTGCTTGTAAATAAATAACCAAATCTGGATTAGGGGCATCTATTTGTAATGATTTTTTGACCTGTTTGTAAAGATTCAACTCCTCAGTATTTAGGTTCAATTCTGAAAAAATGGAATCTTTCTCAAATAGAAAATCAGCTATGCTAATGTCCGAGAAAAGGTCTTCTTGATTAATGTTCTCCAATTGCTTGGCTCTTTGAAACAAGAAAGACAATTCTGTGGGTAGGGCGTTTGATTTAGGATCAAGATAAAAATTCTCTAAAAAAGGATTATTTTCAGGCTCCTCTAATATTAATTTTCCACCAACATGATCT
>CAZWGB010000087.1:0-3664 GCA_964633465.1 uncultured Woeseiaceae bacterium
TGCTCTGCTTCCTGTAATGATTTTCTTACAAAATAAGCTGCCTCCACAGAACCATTCTTTGTGATACCACCCGCTCTTCTTACTAATTCACCCAGAGTTTGGTTTTCTGTAATAGGATATGTGCCAGCGAAAAATACTTCGCCAGTAATCTCTACAGTTCCAGTATTTGTTGCCATCTGTTTAAGAGTGATTACATCCATCTCCTGCAATTTTGTTTGCATGGCTTGGGCATTGGACATTGATATGAATGACTGAGCAACAGAGAATCGCTTTCCAACATTATTGCTGCTGCTTTTACAGCATCTTCGAGGACCATCCCATTTGTGAGAGGGTATGTTCCTGGAAAATGGACACTGCCAAATACTGAAATGGTTGTTGCGTCTTTCATTGAAGTACGTTGTCGATTAAGAATATCGATTTCAGGATCTAAGAGTTGTCTCCTGCAAAGATCAGTAATAGTAGTCTCCATTGCCGTTTCTTCCACAGCCCCCCGTTGCTGCCTTTCAATCGCTTGCAGTAGTTTATCTAAATCAGATTGTGTTACAAGTTGCTCAAGGTCTTCAAATGGAACTGTTTGTTTAGGTTTAAAACCTCCAGCTTCAATTATTGCTATAGCTATAGGTTCGGGGATTGTACAATAGTGATATATGGAGTATTCGTAATATCTTCTAACTTCTTGTTCGTCAAGTGAAATATTCCCTTCCATCGCCATTCCTGTAAATGGATTTATTTCTCGAGGTCCCGTACCACCTACTTTAAACGTTTTATCCATTAGTGACTTTCTGAGAAAGGTCATAGATGTCCATTCATCCTCTGCTAAAACAGCTTGGCCGTCTTCTGCAACATATTTATCTTCGATTAATTCGGTGGTTATTTGTGTGGGCGTTAGCAAGCTGGGAAGTAAAATTATTTCATCCCTTTCCTGCAAAAGGATATTTGAATCAGATGCCCCATTGCTAAAAATTTCTTCTAAATCGACTTGTAAATACTGATAGTTTTGGTTTAGTTTGTTTTCCCTTTTAATTAATACATAAGTTAAATCGGTCATAGATAGAAGGTTATCTGTTGATTTTATTAGATCTCCTATTCTCATCCCTTCTCGCCAAGGAAAAAAACCAGGTTGCTGTGCATGACCAGTCATAAGAACTACATCTTTTAAATTATCTACCACAGGGTATACGTTTAAGACATCTCCATTGTTTAACTCAAAACTGTCTTGAGAAGAGTCATTTAGATCAACTGCAATTAAATTAAACCCATTGACAGAAGAATCAATTCTATGTAGAGCTGCAGAAAAGAGATCGGCTTTTGGTTTTAAATTTCCTGCAAATTGAATCAAATTCTCTAATGTCTCATCCTTTTTAAGCTCATAGATACCCGGACGCCCAATTTCTCCAGCCACTCCCACAGTTTTAGTAATTGGTGGGATAAATACCACATCGCCTGGCATCATTCTAGTATCCTTACTCGTATCGCCTTTTAGTAACAAATCATAAAAATCAAATGTTGAAATTACCTTTCCCTTTCTTTTTAATTGTATGTTCCTAAGTGATCCTGTTATTTTAATGCCACCACTTTCAAAAATTGCATTTGTTAATGTTGTAAGTGAGCTTACTGTGTACATTCCGGGTTGAATTGCTTCACCGAGAACAAAAATATCGATAGACCTAAGATCTCCCATGGACAAACTAGGTGTGGTTCCTATCATTTGGTTGTTCACAATTTCTTCAACTATTTGCTTGAAGTTCTCAAAGGTTAATCCTGCAACCAAAACAGGTCCAATTCCTGGTAAGAAAACTTCTCCTTCGACTGTAACCTTCAGTGACCATGTAGTATTCGTGCTACCAAACAATCTTATGACTATATTGTCCTCTGGACCTAATACATAATCAGGTGGTGTTGGTAAATTTTTTGTTGAGGTAACTTTACTCTTGGGATCGACAAAGAAATCGTATCCAAAATATGAAAGAGGTTCTTCAAAAATTTTTGCCTGTGGAGGGTTGACAAAATTCTTTCCTCCTGTGTACCCATAATTTGCATCTTCAAAATCAAGCATTGGTTGAGGTTGTTTGGTTGTTTTTTCTTCTTCGTCTTCTTCGTTTTCTTCGTCTTCCAGACCCAAATCTGGGTTTGGTCGTTCAAGCAAAGTAGCAAGAGCTTGAAGATCAGAAGCTTGAGCATAAACTGATTCAGATGGTATCAGTATAAACAACAGTAGGATTAGATATAATTCTTTCTTCATTTCGGTAAGCTAATTATTTTGACTATTTCTTGTATGTAAAAATTTTATCACTGGATGTCTTGGTTCGCTTAAGTTAATTTTGGCTAAGTGAAGCATTTTACTCATTTTACTCAGGAATTAAACTGCTTTAAATATAAAAAGTTACATTTAGTTACAATCAGTTATTACTTTTAAGTTGTGATGAAACTAACCAGGTTGTGCATTTTTAGACAATTGGTACTTAAAACCAACTTTTTCTTGAGCAGCTAAGGATGATGAATCCCAACAACATAGGTAGCACTCTTTCTATTATATCTCCAGGAGTATCAGGCAACTGATGTAAAATAACAGTCATTAAAAAGCCCGTTAATATTGATAACCCTGCTGCAAAACTAGAAACCTTCCAACTCAGAACCTTTGAAAAAACCATTGGCACTAAGGCTGCACCCAAGGCGGTCCATGCAAAAACCACGCGAATGAAAATAGTTTGAGGTGCAAAAAGGGACAAGATAACTGCAAAAATAACAACTAAAAGGATTGCTATCCTAGAGCTACTTATTTCTGTGTCTATACCACCCTTCCAATCGCGATCAACTGATGAGGCTACTGCCAACAATTGGCTGTCTGCTGTGGACATGATTGCTGAGAGAACTGCTGCTGTTATTATTCCAGCTATTACTGGACCAAAAAGCCTTTGACTGACAAAAAATAAAACGCTTTCAGGGTCCGGTACTGTTGAATACATAACTTTTGCACATAAGCCCAAAAGAATCATTCCTCCAAAAATTACAGTTGCCCATCCAATCGCTATAATTCGTCCTCTTTTAATTGTCTTTATGTCCCTGGCTGCCATGAAACGGTTTACAACAAAAGGCTGTCCCGGATAGCCGAATCCAATGCTTATCGTGCCTATAATGAAACCCAAACCCATTAAACCTGTGTGCACTCCAGTGAGACTGCCTTCTGCTTCACTGCCTATTGCTTTAACACTAAAAATTAAATCATCAAAGCCACCAATAAAAATCAGCAGAAATAGTGGTAAGAATAAAGCAACAACGAGCATGAGGATTGCTTGTATTGAATCGGTCAGACTAACCGCCCAAAATCCACCAATAAATGTGTAAGTTAATATCACCAGAGCTCCGACGATAATACTTAATTCTTGAGAGATTCCTAGAGCACTAGAGAATGCAGTTCCAGCCCCTTGAAATTGAGCAGCGACATAGACGATCAATGAACAGGTAATGATTATTGTGGTTAATCGCAACAAGATTGTTTTTTCTTTTTCATTGAAATCACCAAACAGTAGCTCTGGTAAAGTAACCGCCCCTGTTTGTTGACTGATTGTCATCAATCGTGGGGCAACCCATGTCCAACTGATTACATAACCAACTAAGACTCCCGGCAAAAGCCAAACAGCCGATAGGCCCCAAACATAAGCTG
>CAZWGB010000088.1:0-3559 GCA_964633465.1 uncultured Woeseiaceae bacterium
AGTAACCTATCTCCAAGTTCATGACCATGATGATGCCAAAATGAATTGGATCAATCCCTTGGGAATAAGCAATAGGTCCGAGCATAGGTGCCAATATTAGGATGGCCGAGCCTATATCTACTAAACAGCCAATAATTAAAAGAAAGAAATTGATACCTAGCAATGCAGTTACAGGATTATCAATTCTTTGACTGAGCCATGTGACTAGATTTTGGGGGACTTCTTCATAAGTGAGAAAAACATTAAGACTTAATGCAATCATCAGTACTGGGAATAAAGAGCCCAAGAGTTTCGTAGTCTCTGAAATAACTTCGTATAGAGCCGCCCACTTCATTTCTTTATGAATGAAAGTCTCAACAATTATAGAATAGACAACCGCAACGGCTGCCGATTCTGTGGCCGTAAAATAGCCAGTATAAATGCCTCCTAAAATTATGATGGGCATTAGTAATGCCCATATACCATTTTTTAAAGATCTTAAAACATACTCCAAGTCCCAATTACCCTCTTTGTGACCAAAATTTCTGGTAATAGCATAGACCAGCATTAAAAATGTAAGAACAAGAGCTGGACCTATTCCAGCGATGAATAGATCCCCAATGGATGTTTGAGTCATAATCCCGTAAAGTATTAAAGGAATACTTGGTGGAATTACTATGCCCAAAGTTCCAGCAGCACAGAGTGCCCCAAGAGCGAAACTTTTTGGATAACCAGCGTTAATCAACGCGGGGTACATCAATGTTCCTATAGCTAACAAAGTTACGGTTCCCGATCCTGAAACAGCTGCAAAAGCTGCACATGAAAGAATAGTTGCTATAGCCAGTCCACCGGGTATCGGTGCAGTAAGTGATTTCATTAAATCAATCAATCTTGCTGCCATGCCGCCTCTTGACATAATGTTTCCAGCTAGAATGAATAATGGGATGGATAACAGGATATCTTTATTAGCTGCATCCCATGCATCTACTACGATATTGCTTACCACCCCGTCTCCAAATGCCCAGTAAGCGTATGCAGTTGCGACACCTAAAACTACAATTAGATTTTGTCGCAATACAAAAAGAAGGATAATAATTACCGGCAAGAGTGCAGCTGTCATGAGTTGTCACCTTGTTTTATTTCAACCCCTCTTCCATCTTCGACATAAGGACGTTGTGATGGATCAATGGTGTAAAACAAATGTCGTATTGAGGTCAACAAAAAAGCAATCGGTATAACAGCCTGAAAGGGCCAAACAACGATCCTCAATACTATTGATTGGACATTATCATTGTAGGTTTCAATAACAACCTGACAAGCAACAATTGCAAATAACAAACAAAACAGAGACATTATGGCTTCTTGTATTCTAGTTAAGAATGGATTCCATGATTCAGGGAGCCAGTTGTCAGCAAATCTTGGTCTTAAATGAGCACCTTCAGATGAAGCAACACCCAGACCAAACATAACCACAAACAAGTTTGCATAAACTCCAAGTTGTCTGGACCAGTGCAAGCCAGTTCCGGTGATTTCTCTGACAGCAACATCAGTGAACATCACAAAAACAAGAACAGCAAAGGCAAGGAAGGTAATTCCTTTTTCAAACCTATTTAGTAAATTGAGCGTTTTTTCTATGATCATTTTTTATTATTACCGCGTTTCAAATCGTAGTTCAAATTCAGTAATGATTTAATAGCAAGGAGATATATTGAGTTTCATTGTAGTAAACTATAATGGTTCACAACAAATAGATATTGTGTAATCAAATAATGAAAACAAAGGTTGTCTATGTCAAAAGTAGAGCATATTAAAGTTTCAGACGAAGCAAAATTTTTTTTAGCATCCAACCATCAACTATTGATTGATGGAGAATGGGTGCCATCAACTTCAGGTGAGAAAATCCCAGTTTTTGATCCTGGAACAGAAGAAAAAATTGCTGAAGTGGATTCTGGAAATGAGGATGATATTTCCTCTGCTGTCTCGGCAGCTAGAGCGGCACTTACGGGAGAATGGTCTAAAATACCTTCACATGATAGAGCCCAATTGTTAAACAAATTGGCGGATGATATAGATGCCTGTATGCCATTATTGGCTGAGTTGGAAGTCTTAGACAATGGCATGCCTTTATCATTGGCTCATTATTCAATTGCCAGTCATGGCGCAACCTTGCTTAGATACTATGCTGGGTGGGCCACAAAAATCCTTGGAGATACGGTACCTGTATCACCAGGTGGTGTAGCGAATGGTGAATCTATAACCTATACAAGAAGAGAACCAATTGGGGTCGTTGGAGCAATCATTCCTTGGAATTCTCCGTTTATTTTTGCAATTCTAAAGCTAGCCCCTGCTTTGGCAGCTGGGTGTACCGTTGTATTGAAGCCAGCGGAGCTCACTCCTATGACTGCACTTTTCTTAGGAGAACTAATTCAAAAATCAGGAATTCCAAAAGGTGTGGTTAATATTGTTACTGGCTATGGTGGAACTGCAGGCAACGCTCTCTCACATCACAAAAATGTCGATAAGATCGCATTTACCGGTTCAACCGAAGTCGGCAAAAAAATAGTTGCTGCATCTGTTGATAATCTAAAAAGAGTAACCCTTGAGCTTGGAGGTAAAAATCCTGTTGTCGTTTTTCCTGATGCCAATGTGGAAAAAGTTATCCCTGGTGCGGCCAGAGCTTGTTTCTTTCTTCAAGGTCAAAATTGTATGGCAGGGACACGGCTTTTTGTTCATCAAGATATCTTTGAGCAAGTGATTACAGGTATTAAGATAATGGCTGAGTCTTTTAAAATTGGTCATGGACTTGATCCAAACAAAGACTTTGGTCCGTTAATTTCAAATACTCAGAGAAAAAGAGTAATGTCGTACATTCAGACTGGAATTGATGAAGGAGCAGAATTGATAACTGGTGGTAAGATTGCTGGTGAAAAAGGGTTCTTTATTCAACCAACTATATTTACGCAAGTCCATGGTGATATGAAAATTGCAAAGGAAGAGATATTTGGCCCTGTTTTATGTGCACAATCATTTGGTGACAATGATTTGGAAACCATTGCTCAGCAAGCAAATGACACCTCATACGGTCTATCAGGTAGTGTTTGGACCCAGGACATTTCTGTAGCCCATAAGATGGCAATGTTAATTGATGCAGGCCAAGTGAGCATTAATTGGCATGCTGCAGTAGATCCAGCAATACCTTTTGGTGGTAACAAACAATCAGGATGGGGAAGAGAGTTTGGCAAAGAAGGCTTAGAACCTTACCTTAAGACCAAAGCTACCTCCGTTATCTTTTAGATTCGGTTTAACTACCAAGGGACGTCATTGCCGAATCGGTCTAGGAATTTTCCACTATCGGATGCAGCCAGAGATTCAAACATTTTTTGTTGATCATCAACGCTGTCTGCGGGGTCAATTTCTGCTTCTATTCCGCCAAGATGTGTTCGACACCATCCTGGTGCAAGTGCAACGACAATGATATCTTTCCATTCATTAGACATTCCTTTGGTAACCACATTCAGCCCAGATTTACTAGCTCGGTAGGAGTATAAGCCACCAAAAGTATTTTGATATACAGAGCCTA
>CAZWGB010000089.1:0-3311 GCA_964633465.1 uncultured Woeseiaceae bacterium
AACACAGATTTGTGGGATAAACAGAAAGAAGACCATGTCTTTTGCACCCACCGTACTGGTTTATTTCCGTTGAGTCGGTTTCCGGGCTGACGAGTGGGTATAACCCTTCCAATAAACCTTCCCATAGTTCTACAGTGGTTCGAATAGACAAGCTATTCATATATTGGATTTTACTCGATCACCGTTGCGGGGGCAGCACTGGATTATTTATGTCACCAATTTCCCAATCCAATCACAGTGATTAGAATCTCAACACAAACAACTACAACTTAAAGAGATAATTTTGTCAATTATTATTACGGCTGGAGTCTCTTAACGGTCCATTTCTTTTCTGTTTCAATACCCTCACTGTTAATGGTTAGAGCACGACTGAAATGCAACCTATCGTGGAGTCGGTCTTTCTGGTTGAGCCAGAATTCGATCTCTTCAATCCACAGACGGTAACCGCCCCAATTTGGAGGTCTTGGTATTTTTTGCTCGTTTCGAGTGATGGATTCACTGGTAAGATTAAAGCGATCAAGTATCTTTTTAAATTGGTCGTCGAGTGCTTCTCTGTCTTCTACAGGATTGCTTTGATTGCTTGCCCAAGCTCCAACTTGGCTTCCAAGATGACGACTAGCAAAATAGGTGTCATTTTCCTCGTCTGGAGATTGTAAGATTTCACCTCTGATCCTGATTTGATATCCCAGTTTGTCCCAATGGAACAACGCACTGCATTTGGGATTTTCCTTAATTTCCAAGCTTTTGACAGAGTTATAATTGGTATAGAAAACCACATAACCTTCCTCTATATTGATTTCTTTGCACAATACCATTCTCACATTGGGTAAACCTTGAGAATTGGATGTGGCAATTGCCATGGTCTCCGGATTGGGTTGTAAGTCTAATTCCATGGCTTCATTAAGCCAAGACTGTAGCAATAACAGGGGGTTTTGTGTCATGGATTGGCTTAATATCTTGCACATAATGGGGGATTCAATTTGCTATAATCAGTTTTCTTTATGAATCATACCAGCCTCGGTGGGCTAGCATAAAAATTCTTTATGTTTATTATAGATTTTTGATTAGGAGACGATTGAGGATCAGAAAAAAATGACGGATCTGAAAACACTCAGAAAGCAACTCACCGAGGTGGATATGAAAATTATTGATCTAATCCATCAGCGGCAATCCTTGTCCAAAAAAATTGGATCAATAAAAAGAACAGAAGGGAAGCCAACCAGAGATTTTTTACGCGAAAAACAAGTCCTTGAATTGGCAACTTCTCATGCAGAAAAGTTGAATATGGAAGCTGGTGTAATTGTTGATGTGATGCAATTACTGATCAGGAACTCATTAAGAACACAGGAAAAGGCCAGAGTTAAGGCAGAAGGGCAAGGCAGTGGCCGATCTGCATTGGTAATTGGTGGAGCAGGTAGAATGGGGAATTGGTTTGTAGAATTCATGAAATCACAGGGTTTTGATGTTCATGTAGCCGATCCAAATGCCAACAGTGAGACAGAGAATACCTTCAGTAATTGGCAAGAGACTAATGATAACTACGATGTAACGGTTGTGGCAGCGCCTCTAAGGGAGTCTGCTGCGATATTGAGTCAGATGTTGGCAATAACTAGAACTGGATTGATTTTTGATATTGGTTCTTTAAAAGCACCATTCAAAGAAACACTCAAACAAATGGCAGAAAAAGGGATGCAGGTTGCTTCTATTCACCCCATGTTTGGTCCCAATACGGATTTATTGAGTGGTAAGCACATCATTTTCATGGATGTAGGTTCGGATCAATCACTTGAAAAAGTTCAGAAACTTTTTGAGTCAACAACAGCCCAACAAATAAAGATGTCTCTAGACAATCACGATTTTGCAATTTCCTATGTTCTTGGATTATCTCATGCACTCAACATCGCCTTTTCAAAAGTATTATCTGCAAGTGGTGAAAAGAAAGATCTACTGTCCCAAATCTCCAGTACCACTTTTAAAGATCAATTGGGAGTTGCTAAAAGAGTGACAGATGATAATCCACATTTGTACTATGAAATCCAACATTTAAATAAATACAGCTTAAAAACTATTGCTGAACTTGGTCAGGCTGTCCAGGAAATATTTGACTGTGTAGATAACGGTAATGAAGGCGATTTTGTTGAAATGATGAAGCAGGGCAAATCCTATTTTTCTGATGCATAAGTTACCCAACTCTAACTCTTTATTGCAGGGATCTACCGACCATTGAGATGGCCGATGTAATTGATAAAAATGGTTACAGGGCCAATGTAGGAATAGTTCTGATGAATCAACAGAAAGAATTATTTTTTGCAAAAAGACGGCACCAATCTGGCTGGCAATTTCCACAAGGGGGCATCAAACTTGGTGAAACACCTGAGCATGCCATGTACAGAGAGTTACTGGAAGAAATAGGACTGACTAAAAATGACACAGAACTCTTGTCAGAATCTAGCCATTGGTATGAATATAAAATTCCAAAAAAACATTTACGAAAATTAAAAAAAGGGAAACCATTTGTTATCGGCCAGAAGCAGAAATGGTTTTTGCTGAAACTGATGGGTTCAGATGAAACAATCAGTTTGACTCATAATTCAAAATTTCAAGAATTTGATAGTTGGAAGTGGGTTGATCCGGCCTTACCAGCAAAGCAGGTTATAGGATTTAAACAGCAAGTCTATGAGAAAGTTTTAACTGAATTTCAGACTTTTTTAAATCAATGAATATGAGTTATAATAGGCTCAAGTTTTAAACTCGACTAATAATGCAAATGGAATCTAACAACAATCTAAGTACCGAAGCGGTCATTTTTACCGATGCTGCTGCAATGAAAGTAGGTACATTGCTTACTGAAGAAGAAAATCCAAGCCTAAATCTCCGTGTTTATGTAACGGGTGGCGGTTGTGCTGGTTTTCAATACGGCTTCTCATTTGATGAGAATAAAGATGAAGGCGATACAGAAGTTGTAAAAAGAGGCGTTAGACTTATTGTTGATCCAATGAGTATCCAGTATTTAATGGGGGCTGAGATCGATTTTCAGGAAGATCTTCAAGGGGCCAGATTTGTTATCAAGAATCCCAACGCTTCTACCACATGCAGTTGTGGCTCTTCTTTTTCGTAATCAAAAGATTAATATTTTAAGTAGCAATGTTATTGAGGTGGCAAATAAATTGCCCCCAATATAGATTTCTTTTTTGACCCAGTTGTCTTTGTAAGCTCCACCACTTTTTCTTGCATTCTTTGGTGCGCAAGGAATGCAAAACCAGCTGCTTCCACCCATTCAGGAGCAATTCCCCAATCTGTTGTTGATTGAA
>CAZWGB010000090.1:0-3235 GCA_964633465.1 uncultured Woeseiaceae bacterium
TGTTTTTACCCAAGTGCACCATTTTTGTTCCTGTGTCTGCCTGTTGAAAATTATTTGTGAGAGCTATTGAATAGAATTCACCAATCGAATTTTCACCTCTCAAAATACAACTTGGATATTTCCATGTTATAGCGGAACCAGTTTCAATTTGTGTCCAAGATATTTTTGAATTTTTTCCTCTGCAATCTCCTCGTTTGGTGACAAAGTTGTATATTCCACCTTTGCCTTCTTCATTTCCTGGATACCAGTTTTGAACAGTGGAGTATTTGATTTCAGCATCATCGAGTGCAATCAACTCAACAACGGCTGCATGAAGTTGGTTTTCATCTCTCATTGGTGCGGTGCATCCCTCAAGATAACTGACATGACTGCCTTCATCAGCTATTATCAACGTCCTTTCAAACTGACCTGTTTTTGCTTCATTGATCCTAAAGTATGTTGACAGTTCCATGGGGCAGCGTACACCTTTAGGAATGTAAACAAATGAACCGTCACTGAAGACTGCTGCGTTCAGGGCAGCGTAGAAATTGTCTCTGTAGGGAACAACTTTTCCCAAGTATTTTTTGATCAAATCTGGGTGTTCTTGGACAGCCTCCGAGAAAGAACAAAAAATGACCCCTGCCTCTGCTAATTTCTCTTTAAAGGTGGTGGTAACTGAGATGCTATCAAAAACAGCATCAACCGCAACACCTGCAAGCTTAGCTCTTTCATGGAGGGGAATGCCCAATTTTTCATAGGTAAGCAATAATTCTGGATCAACCTCATCAAGTGATTTTGGTGCATTTTCTTGTTTAGGTCTTGAGAAATATGAAATCGACTGAAAATCTATATCTCCAATGTTTAATTGTGCCCACTTTGGGGTCTTCATTTTCTGCCAATGTCTAAAAGCTTTAAGTCTCCATTCAAGTAAGAATTCCGGTTCATTTTTTTTGGATGAAATAAGTCGAATCACGCTCTCGTCAAGTCCAGGTGGTATTGTTTCAGACTCTATATCGGTGACAAAACCATACTCATAGTTTTGGTCAATATATTTTTCAATATCAGGATTGCTCTTTTTTTTGTTACTAGGCTGCATACAATTAATTTTTGGTTGGAGAGTGAATCGGTATATCCATACTGATAAATTGTTTAATATTGGATGGTTGAATTAAGTCTAGAAGTGTTAATTTATCAAGAGAGGAAATGATTGTTCGATTTATTACTTGCCAGGCATTTCCAATTTGACAAGAACTTTCTATGGCGCATTTATCTTCTTTACTGGTGCATTGGGTTAGAGATAAATCCCCCTCCAAAGCTTTAATAATCATGGCTACACTCGTTAGTTTTGCTGAATCATGTAATGCATAGCCACCCTGAGGACCTTGTTTAGAGATCACCAGTTCTTTCTTATGAAGTTTTTTTAATAGTTTTTGGACTGTCGGTAACGAAATATGTGTGGATGAGGCTATTTCTGTTGCAGATACATAAGTGTCCTTTTTCAGTACAAGATCTCCTAAGATCAACATCCCATAATCCGACATTTTATTAATTCTTAACATGATTTATAATTTGTTATTATTAATTAGTACTATTTTAGTCCAATATAAGTGAAATTTGTACTTTTGTTTTGGTTTTTCTGAAAAATGTAATAGAAATCAATTGAACTGATTCGTTATAATCAATGTCTCAAATTGGGAGAAAAACTGATGAATTCAACCGAATTAAATTCAATAGCACAAAAAATGGTTGCACCTAATAAAGGCATTTTAGCTGCAGATGAGAGTACTCCGACTATTGCAAAAAGATTTAAAGGCATAGACACGGAATCAACTGAAGCAAACCGGCAAACGTATCGCAATATGCTTTTTACCTCACCTGGTATTTCAGATTACATAAGCGGC
The DNA here is from genome assembly GCA_964633465.1 of uncultured Woeseiaceae bacterium. Taxonomy (GTDB): domain Bacteria; phylum Pseudomonadota; class Gammaproteobacteria; order Steroidobacterales; family UBA11654; genus DTSX01. The sequence continues at coordinate 1,881 of CAZWGB010000090.1, forward strand.
GTCATTTTATTTGATGAAACAATCAGGCAAAAAAATAGTGAGGGTATCCCATTTCCTGAGTATTTAACTTCACTTGGCATAGTTCCAGGTATTAAAGTCGATAAAGGTGCTAAAGAACTTGCCGCTTGCCAAGGTGAGAAAGTCACGGAAGGCCTTGATGGACTTAGAAAGAGATTAAATGAATACTATGCTTTGGGTGCACGCTTTGCAAAATGGAGGGCAGTTATTACCATTGGCAATGGCATTCCCAGTGATACCTGCATCAGTGTTAATGCACATGCATTGGCCAGATATTCCGCACTTGTTCAAGAATCAGGCATGGTTCCAATAGTTGAGCCTGAAGTCCTGATGGATGGTGTTCACAGTTTAGACACATGTTTCCAGGTGACCGCAAAGGTTTTGGATGTTGTCTTTTCAGAACTTAATGATCAAAAAGTTGTATTAAATGGAATTATTTTGAAGCCAAATATGGTTATTTCTGGAACCGATGCAGACAACCGTGCAGATGTGGCTACTGTAGCTAGCGCAACAGTTGATTGTTTAACTTCACATGTACCGAATGAAGTTCCAGGAATTGCATTTTTATCTGGTGGTCAAACCTCAGAGGAGGCAACAGCACATTTGAGCGCCATGAATGAATTAGGTCCGCATCCGTGGCAACTATCATTTTCTTATGGGAGAGCATTACAAGCTTCTCCTCTAAGAGTTTGGGGTGGAAATGAAAAAAATTTAGAGGTAGCTCAAACTGAGTTTTTAAAAAGGTCGAGACTTAATGGTTTAGCCCGAACTGGAAATTATGATCCTCAGATGGAATCAGTTTAAGCAGATTCTCATAGCAAATTTACCAAAATGAACTTTACACAATTCAAATTTTTTCTTTGTATTTATTTGCTGTTAAATTCAGGTTCGTCTGTCATTGCAGCAGATCTCTTGCCAAGTCAAATGATCTCAACGTCTATTCAACTATTAGAGCTAAAACTTGGAGATGAAGCTAACAAAGAACGCCTAGGAGACAACAGAATAGAGCTCTACAGCATTATTGATGAAACTTTATCACCGTACTTTCAAAAAAAATATGCTGGTAGATTGGTTTTAGATAAATACTGGCCTACATCAAATCGGAGTCAACGTGAGAGATTTACAGAGGGTTTGTATCAATCATTGATTCGTTCTTATTCCATCTCTATGCTGAACTTCGACGTCAGTAAAATATCTGTAAAACCCATTATCGATAATCTAGAAAGCGTTAAAAAGATCACGGTTGAAACTGACGTTGATTACAAAGGTGAGGTCATTCCAATGAATTTTAGCTTTGGAAAATTCAAAGAAGGTTGGCGTTTTTACGATGTTCGTAT
>CAZWGB010000091.1:0-3122 GCA_964633465.1 uncultured Woeseiaceae bacterium
ATACAAGTATCACAAGATAGCTATATAAAATTAATTTTAGAATGGAATCAATTTGAAGCAATTATAAATCAAAAAAAAGAGGATAGAAAACAAATGGAATACTCATTAAACACTCTATATTTTTTAGTTATGGGAATACTGGTCATGTGGATGGCTACAGGTTTTACGATGTTAGAAGCTGGTTCAATTCGTAGTAAAAATGTTACGGAAATATTAATTAAAAATGTTGCACTCTACAGTGTTGCATCCATCAGTTTTTTGCTAGCAGGGTATGGACTCATGTATGGGTGGGCTCCACCTGACGATCATGCACTATGGTCTGATTTCTTTTTCCAAGTTGTCTTTGTCGCAACTGCAATGTCGGTGGTATCTGGTGCAGTCGCAGAAAGAAAGAAACTCTGGACATTCCTCCTATTTGCAGCAATCTTTACTGCATTAATCTACCCCATACAGGGCGCATGGTCTTGGGGCGGCGGATGGTTAAGTGCAAGAGGTTTCTTTGACTTTGCTGGCTCTGGAATCGTTCATCTGGCTGGAGCATCGGCCGCACTTGCAGGGGTATTGTTGCTCGGGCCCAGAATAGGAAAGTACGATGAGAACGGATTACCGAAACCAATACATGGTTCCAATGCAGCTCAAGTTGCACTGGGAACTCTCATTCTTTGGATGGGTTGGTTCGGATTTAATGGCGGTTCACAACTTGCAATCTCTGGTTTTGAGAATGCAAATGCGGTTGCGAAGATATTCGTTAATACAAATACTGCGGCTGCATCCGGCTTGCTATCCGCTATGGTGCTATCCAAATTATGGTTGGGAAGAGTTCCATTAAATGCAGTATGCAATGGCGCATTAGCTGGACTGGTCGTAATTACTGCTGACCCTGTAACACCCTCACCATATGTTTCAATTATCTATGGTGGATTAGGCGGTTTAATACTTCCATTTTCCATGAGTTTTCTTGAGAGGTCAGGTATTGACGATCCAGTGGGTGCAATCAGTGTTCATGGTGTTGCCGGTGTTTTGGGACTGATGTTGGTACCAATATTAAATACTGATGCATCATTTATAGAACAAGCAATAGGAACTGCAACGATCTTTGCCTTTGTATTTGGCTCATCCTATGCAATATGGTTTGCGCTCAAGAATGCAATAGGCATTCGAATAGGCAGGGAAGAAGAACTGGGTGGACTAGATATGTGGGAAACAGGTAGTAAAGCATATCCAGAGTTCATGTTAGGACAACAAGAAGATCAAAAATAAAAATCCCGCCTAGCCCCACCACTTAGTCCAATTTGGAACAATTAAAAAACCAAGTTAATTTTTTTCTTGAATAAAATGCCAGTCAATGAGTCAAATTAATTATCGACAATTGATTGAAAACGCAGACGTTTATTCAGTCGTCAAAGAAACGCCAATTGAACATGCAGCGTGTTTAACCACCCATTTGGGCAATAAAATCCTACTTAAACGGGAAGATTTACACTCTATTTACTCATTTAAAATAAGAGGAGCTGTCAATAAATTAAATCAACTTTCTGAAGAGGAATTAAAAAATGGCGTTATCTGCAGTTCGGCTGGCAATCATGGACAAGGTGTAGCCTTAGCAGCACAACAAAAAAATATTAGAGCTGTGATTGTGATGCCTTTAACTACTCCAAGCATTAAAGTTGCAGCCGTTCGTTCCCTGGTAGGTGAAGTAATTTTATATGGGGATAATTATGATGAGGCACATGTCCATGCGAAACAGCTGGAGAATGAGTTCGGCCTAAGTTTTATCCATCCTTATGATGATCCTTATATTATTGCTGGCCAGGGAACTATTGGCATAGAAATCTTAAATCAAACCGATGAGAAGGTTGATGCAATATTTATACCTATCGGCGGTGGTGGATTAATTTCAGGAATAGGATGTTATATCAAAGAAACTAATCCAGATATTAAAATCATTGGAGTAGAACCAACTAATGCCTGTGCAATGAAGAACTCGATTGATGCAGGCTACCCTGTAACATTGGAGCATGTTGGTAACTTCGCTGATGGTGTTGCAGTAAAAAAAGTAGGTGACGAAACATTTAAACTATGTGAAAAATATGTCGATGAAATAATTACAGTCAACACAGACGAAATATCTGCATCTATTCAAGATATCTATGAGGACACAAGAGTGATTGTTGAACCTAGTGGAGCACTTGCGGTTGCTGGCTTAAAAAGATTTGTTGAGGCAACTGATATTCATGACCAAACCTTGGTCGCCATTAATAGTGGAGCAAATGTTAACTTTGATCGCCTAGGTTACATTACTGAAAGAGCTGCTATTGGCAAACAACGTGAAATGCTTCTAGCAGCAGTAATACCAGAGGAGCCTGGCAGTTTTCGAAAGTTCTGTAAGGCCATTGGGCCAAGGAAAATTACTGAATTTAACTATAGATACAATGATGATACATACGCCAGAGTATTTGTAGGTGTGGAGTTGCAAGGTAATGTGCAAGAACGTAAGGAAGTGATGGGTGCAATTGAGAAGCTACATTATACCGTTGTTGATCTCAGCGATAATGAAATGGTAAAACAACATATCAGGCATATGGTTGGAGGGTCTTCCAGTATTAAAAATGAAAAATTATTTCGCTTTGAGTTTCCCGAAAAGCCAGGCGCTCTTCTAGACTTTCTAAATGCTATAGGCACTAAATGGAACATTAGTTTATTTCACTATCGAAATCATGGTTCAGATTATGGCCGTGTCCTATGTGGCATTCAGGTACCAAACAAAAAAGAAGACCAACTAACAGAACACCTATCCAAACTTGGCTACTCTTATTGGGAAGAAAGTAAAAATCCAGCGTATGAGATGTTTCTAACTCGATGAATCCAGGTATTATTAGCTTGATGATATATGTTTAAATTCAAAGCAAAAAAGGTGTTGGTTACCGGAGCATCACGTGGGATTGGTAAAGCCATAGCACAAGGTTTTGCAATGAACGGAGCTCAAGTATCTCTGGTTTATCGAAAAGAGCAAGAGCTTGCTGATAATCTAAGAAATTCATTACCTGGTGAGAATCATATTTGTGTTAGGTCTGATGTATCTGTTAGTGAAGAGGCACAATATGCTGTATCAAAAACACTCG
>CAZWGB010000092.1:0-3069 GCA_964633465.1 uncultured Woeseiaceae bacterium
TTTCCTACAGGGGACTTGCACCCCATCAGATCACGCCCATGCGGGGCGTACACAACCGGTTGCAGCGGACGGTCCGCTGCGCGGCCCGCCGCTGAACCGGAGCGTTCGATTCAAAAAAACAAGTCATTGCCAAGCAGAAATTTTATCGTTGCTTTTGCGTACGGTTTCACGTACCATTAAAGAAAAACGGAGGTAATTATGACAACACTGACTGTGAGCGAAGCAAGAGCGAATCTATACAGATTAATTGATGAGGTTGCGGATTCACATAAACCAGCTTTTATTAAGGGTAAAAGATCAAATGGAATTCTAATTTCTGAAGAAGATTGGAATTCCATTCAAGAAACCATGTGTCTTTTGTCAATTCCCAAAATGAGGGAGTCGATAAAAGTAGGTCTGGAGACTCCAATCGATGATTGTTCTGAGGAGCTGGACTGGTGAGTTGGAAAATTGTTTATACAAAGCAAGCACAAAAAGATGCCAAAAAGCTCTCCTCTTCTAATCTAAAAACCAAAGCACAGATTATTCTTGATATTCTTAAAAAAGCCCCCTTTCAAAACCCACCACCTTACGAAAAACTTGTTGGTGATCTGGCAGGTGCATATTCTCGGCGTATCAATATACAACATCGAATTGTTTATCAAGTTCTTGAAAAGCAGAAAACGGTAAAAGTGATTAGAATGTGGACACACTACGATTAAATATCAAAATCGAACAAACGGCTGAAGACCGACCATACCCGCCCAAAAGCGGCGGGCATGGCGGCTTAGCCAGGCGTTATGCATCAGAAGAGAAATAGCCGTGCAACTAAAGAAAGTTGGTGATGAAATATGGATATACGAAGGAAGCATTGTCAGTTTCTATGGTTTTCCATTTCCAACAAGGATGACGGTCGTGAGGCTGGAAGATGGTAGCCTATGGATTCATTCACCTGAAAAAATTAATAATGAGCTGGTGGATGAGCTATTAAATTTAGGTAATGTAAAGTACCTCATATCTCCGAATAAACTACATCACTTGTTTTTACCAGAATGGGTTAAGGAATATCCTGAAGCATTAAAATACTCTTCTCCAGGTCTTTCCAAAAAAAGAAAAGATATAAATTTCGATATGGAGTTAGAAGATAAACCGGAAAAAGAATGGTATACCGATATAGATCAAATTATATTTCGTGGCAGCCCAGCAATGGAAGAAGTTATCTTCTGTCATAAACCATCAAAAACACTGATCCTTACTGACTTGATTGAGAACTTCAATCCAACAACGCTAAATCGGTGGCAACGGATATTAGCGCGCCTAGCCGGAATCTTACACCCAAATGGAAAAATGCCTTTAGATTGGAGAATAAGCTTTCTTTTTGGAGATAAAAACAAAGCCAAGAAGTCGCTAGAGAAAATGCTGTCTTGGGCGCCTCAAAATATTGTTTTATCTCATGGTGAGTGTGTATTTGGTGGTGGTGATGAGTTTCTTAGAAAATCATTTTCATGGTTAAGGTAATAATGCATAACAAGGCAAATCAACTCGGACGCAATACTCGCTCGCGCTCGCATTGCGACGGTTATTTGCGTCGTTATGCTTCAAAGGAAACAACGTGAAAGTAACCGAAAAAATCTGGCATGAATACCAATCGAGATTGGCGGCTTTCATTAGAAGCAAGGTTGCCGAAGATGCTGTGGATGATCTTTTACAGGATGTTTTTATGAAAATCCATTTGCGCATTGATTCTCTTAAAGACGACGCGAAGCTCGAAAGTTGGTTGTATCAGATAACACGAAATGCAATAACTGATTATTACCGTACCAAGCGAATACCAAAAGAACTTCCAGACTGGTTAGAGCAACCCCAACCGGAAGAAGAGGAGAGCATAAGGAAAGAGTTGTCATCATGTCTTCAGCCTATGGTTGGAGAATTGCTTGACAAATATCGTAATGCTATTCGAATGTCCGAATTGGAAAATAGAACTCAAAAAGAGGTGGCGGAACAGGAAGGTATTTCCTTGTCTGGTGCAAAATCAAGGGTTCAAAGAGGCAGGGCATTGTTGAAAACCATGATGGATGATTGTTGCCAATTTGAGATCAATCAGAAGAATCAGGTTGTTTCATATGAGAAAAAAGAGAGAGACTGCAATTTTTGCTAGAAAATCAGCGTCCTTTTCTCCACATCTCCGTCTATAGGGGTGAAATTACTTTTTAACCTCAATACAGGAGAGAAAATATGTCTCAACTAGCAAATGACAATATCCGTAAGGCAGTGCGTGAACAGTATGGCAAAGTGGCAGAATCCGGAAATTCCGGTTGTGGGTGCTCAGCAACCTCATGCTGTGATGAATCAGGCTCAGATGCAAAAGCAGCATCAATGGAACTGGGTTATTCAAATTTAGATGTAAATCAGGTGCCTGATGGTGCCAATATGGGCCTGGGCTGCGGCAACCCCAAGGCAATAGCCTCATTGCAATCAGGAGAAACCGTTCTTGATTTAGGTAGTGGTGGCGGATTTGACTGTTTCCTTGCCGTTCAAGAAGTTGGAGAGTCAGGAACGGTTATAGGTGTTGATATGACTCCAAAAATGGTGAGTAAGGCAAGAGCCAATGCCGAAAAGGCTGGCTACACCAATGTGGATTTTCGTTTGGGTGAAATTGAAAATCTGCCTGTCGCCGATGCAGTGATTGATGTCGTTATCTCCAATTGTGTCATCAATCTCTCGCCTGAAAAGGCCAAAGTATTTCAAGAGTCATACCGTGTGTTGAAGCCAGGTGGTCGGTTGGCAATTTCAGATGTTGTCGCCACCACCGAGTTACCAGAAAAACTGAAAAGTGATATGGCTTTGTTCACGGGTTGTATGTCAGGAGCATCGTTAATCACAGAGATTGAAGCAATGCTCAAAGACGCTGGATTTGAAGCGATAGCACTCAATCCGAAAGATGAAAGTAAAGAATTTATCCAGAATTGGCTGCCTGATAGCAAGATAGAGGACTATGTTGTTTCAGCAACCATTGAGGCAATCAAGCCAAAGGCATAATCGGGTAGCCGGAGGTTTTTCTCCTCCAGCTCCCACACCACCGGACATGCG
>CAZWGB010000093.1:0-3021 GCA_964633465.1 uncultured Woeseiaceae bacterium
TGTAAAACATACCACTTGCTTTGGTAAATAGTCTGGGATTCTTTTTAAAATAACGATTTCCCGTATAAGGCATCCAGTAGGCTTCAAGATTAGGCAGTTGGTCAGTCATCATGGTCCCTCGAATATATTAAAAGAAACTAAAAATTACAGAGTCTACGATAAAGATTTTTAGAAAATTTACAATCCAAACAATAGCCAATTTCCTGAATCTAAAATAAACTATACAAAGTTTGTAGATAAAAAATATAGACTAGAAAATTATGTCAGAAAAAGAAACAAAAGAACGTGATTTTATAGCGGTACCAATCGCGGTGCTGACAATCTCTGACAGTAGAACTCTGGCAAATGATGATTCTGGAGATCTTCTGGTTCAAAAGATTGAGAGTACAGGACACCAATTAGTAGAACGATCTATCTGCAAAGACAATGTTTATGCAATAAGAGCGCTCATCTCGCAATGGTTGATAAAAGACAATATACAGGCAATCATTACCAATGGAGGCACAGGCATTACGGGCCATGATGGAACGCCCGAGGCAATTCTTCCGTTGCTTGATAAGGTTATTGATGGCTTTGGTGAGATGTTCCGCTCACTTTCATATCAAAATATCAAAACCTCCACTTTGCAATCCAGAGCTTTCGCCGGTGTTGCAAATGGAACCTTTATTTTTTGCCTTCCTGGCTCTCCCGGCGCCTGTCAAGATGGCTGGGATTTGTTAATTTCACATCAATTGGATCACCGGACCAAGCCTTGCAACTTGGTAGAATTAATGCCAAGGCTTCAAGAGTAAACTCTGTTAAGAGATTGCAATGACAACTCCTTCCTTAGAAATAAAAATGTTCCCATGTTTATTTGATAACTATGGGTTTCTAATTCATGATGCCGAGGCAAATCTGACTGCAACCATTGATACACCCGAGGTCAGTGCCATTCAAAATGCCCTAGCTGAAGAAAAATGGCAACTAACTCACATTATCAATACCCATCATCACTTTGATCATGCTGGAGGCAATCTTGAGCTTAAACGTAAAACCGATTGTACTATTTTAGGACCCAGCATGGATCAACAAAGGATTCCAGGAATTGATATTGCTATAGAACATCAAGAAGAATTCACATTTGGCAACCATAAAGTTGTCTGTTACCACACCCCAGGCCACACGACTGGCCATGTGGTCTATCATTTTATGAATCAAAAAGTGGCTTTTGTAGGTGATACTTTATTTGCAATGGGATGCGGTCGATTGTTTGAAGGTACCGCTGAACAAATGTGGTCTTCGTTACAGTTGATCATGGAATGGCCGGATGATACTTTGTTGTATTGTGCTCATGAATACACTCAAAACAATGCAGAATTTGCGTTGACAGTGGAACCTGAAAACCCAGAACTTGTTCAAAGAAAAGCCGAAGTTGATTTAATGAGATCTAACAATCGGCCTACCGTTCCTACCAAAGTTGGAATTGAAAAGAAAACCAATCCTTTTTTACGACCTTACAGTGAAGAAATCAAAATCAATCTTAATATGACTCAAGCATCGAATACTGAGGTCTTTGCTGAAATCAGAAAACGCAAAGATAACTTTTAATAGCCCAAGCCATCCCCAACCAATTCAATTATAATGAGTTCTGTGCGCCCGTAGCTCAGTTGGATAGAGCGTGTGGCTACGAACCACAAGGTCGGGAGTTCGAATCTCTCCGGGCGCGCCACTTCCAAGGAAACAAGTTTTAGTTTATCATTTGATAAATAAAAAATTAGCCTTATTATTAAATTCTAGAATATGACTGACGTTTTTCTTAGGAGTCTCAATAATGAAACAAAAACTTTTCCGATTCACTCTAATTTCTTTTTTACTGGGTATTTTTATAGCTGGTTGCTCAACTAATAATAATTCGACCGACGTCCTAGAATTAGCCATCGATGGTTTAGGAGGTCATGAAGCACTTGACAATCTTAATGCCTATTCAATCAAGAGTGAACGTGATGAGTATATAATGGGTCAAGGTCCAGAAACTGGTCGCGGATTAATGAGACTTGCTGCACCTGATGTTACCGTTTCACATGATCTCGATGGGGAGACTGTGCGAATTGATGTTGTTACCAATTTAGCTGCCAGAGCTGGAGGCTATATTAAACGGGAGAGCACTACACTGCTCGTTGGCAATGCAGGCTATCTCAGTGAAGACGATTTATTTGGAATCGTTCCTGAGAGAGATAAGCCATTGTCATCTGATAAAGCTGCTTCAGCAAAAAAGACCGAACGTTTATTGAATCCTCATATTTTAATCAAAGAATTGATCGCTCAGTCTGATTTGCTGTCTGATCAGTCAGAAGAAATTAGCACCAAGGGCTATCGATATAATGCAGAAGAGGTTTTTCCAGTTACCATAGATCGTGTCCGTCAGACTGGAAAAAGAACGCTCATCGCAACTCAGGAATGGCTGAAAGGTTCTGAAGGCTCAACTTTTCATGAATTAATGGCAGAAAAGGTTGAGATTGACCCTGATTGGCTCAAACGTTGGCAGGAAAGCATTAATATTAATGAGGGCGAGCACCTACAATTAACAATCAAAGATGAAGTTTACCCAATTACGCTTTTTGTTGATCCCGAATCCGGACGTATCGAAAAGCTCAAAACCATGGAATGGGATGTGATTTATGGAGATATAGAGCTTGAGGTGATTTTTGATCAATGGCAGCGTATTGATGGCATTGATTTTCCAATGCTGGTGAAAATCTCTCAAGGCGGCGCGCCAAGAATGGAGGTGCGACGCTCACTTGTTGAGGTTAACCCAAGTCAAGATCCAGACTATTTTAATCCGCCTCGAGGCGTAGTCTACAAGCACGATGAAGTAGCTTCAACTAGGGGAAAATTCGTTAGTCAAAGTATCAGAATGTTTACTTTGGCGGGAGCTGCCCGGCCGCAACTTAATTCAATTGAACTTGAACCCGGTGTTGACCTCATTTATGCCTTACCTGTAGATGGTGTCTACACAATGGTTGTTGAACAGGCAAATGGTGT
>CAZWGB010000094.1:0-2931 GCA_964633465.1 uncultured Woeseiaceae bacterium
AATTAAAACTAATTCGTATTACCCAAGTTCAGTATAAAAAATAGTTAAAAAAAATATTAAATTTTAAAATAGAAACAGACATTATTAATGGAGACTTTATATGGGAATAAGATCAAAAATTGTATCAAAAATTGTATCAAAAAGACTAGAAAAAAAGTATAGCGAATATGCTCACCCTACGATTTTTGATTGGAAGTGGGATAGTAAAGGGTATAACAGAATTGCACTTGTTAACTATTTAGTGAGTAAATCTGGAGGTCTTGAGTGTAAGTATCTTGAGATAGGTTGTGCATCAAATAAATTGTTTGATTCAGTGTACTCGCTTCAAAAAATTGGTGTTGATCCTGAATCTGGTGGTACACATAGAATGACATCAGATGATTTTTTTGATAAAACCTCTCAAAAAGCTTTTGATGTTATATTTATCGATGGACTTCATGAATATGAACAGGTTAGAAGAGATGCAATTAATGCTCTTAACATAATTAATGATAACGGATGGATTGCTTTTCATGACTTTCTACCGACTAACTGGAAAGAGCAACATATTCCAAGAATTCAGTCTGCTTGGACAGGAGATTGCTGGAAGTTAGCTATTGAATTGAGTAAAGCTATTGGAGTTGATTTTTACATTGTTAATATTGATCATGGTGTTGGTTTACTGCGAAAGTCGAAAAAGGACTTCTCTGTTCCTGATCAAGCCGGTGAATTATTAAAAGCGAAATTTAATAAATTTGTTGAAGAGGTTCCAAATTTACCAATAGTTGAATATAAAGAGGCTATTAAGATTATCAATTCTTTTTCATAATAATTATTGATTGAATAGAATAGTTTAATTAACTTCTAGTTCAATAATGACCTCAACAGGGGTCTATACAAACTCACTCAACAGTAACGGAATTGATTTGTGCGTTCCTCTTTTTTATCATTTTAGATTGAAATAATTAGTCATTTTATTAACTAATATTAGATTTTGGATTTATGACCAATTCTATCTCATCTGGATTATCTTTCTCACCTGGACTATTTACTACCCAACTCTTTCTCACTTTTGTGAATTCTTCACTATTACATTCAAGCCAAGCTTTTTCCCTTATTTCTTCTAACTCAGCAGGTGGAACACTAGTACCCAGCAAATTTGCTTTAGTCCATTGAATTGTATCGGGGTTAAAATCTTTTGGCAGTTGACCTGTTTTTATACAATACTCAAACATCGGCGTACCGGGTGCTGGCATCACTAAGAAGAAATTAGATGAATCTAAACCATACTGTTGCATTTGTTTAGCAAAATTCACCGTTGTCTCTATCTCATCTCTTGTTTCATCCGGGAAACCTAGCATGTAATTAGTTGACACATTAATTTTGTATTTTTTAATCGTTTTAATGAGATTAACTGGATCAAATCGCTCCAATACGAGCTTATTAGAACACCACTTCTTCAATATCCTTGGATTTGCAGACTCGAATGGTAAAACTATATCTTTAAACCCAACCTCAGCTAGTAACTCTATAACCTCTTCATCTGGAACCATCCAAAGTCGCTTGTCGCTTTTTTTGACCAAATGTATCATGTTAATTCCATTGACATCCAACAATTCCATACCGAAACCAACTATATTTTTTAAAAGGTCAATGGCTCTTTTTTTCTTACCAAATATTGAATCATCCTCAATAAAAACTTGTCTTACACCTATTTCATCTCTTAAGATATGCAATTCATTTTTAACTCTCTCGTTAGATTTTATGCGAAACCTACCAATAACCCCTGATGGCGAATCTTCGGTTTCTAGCGCTATATGGCAATATGAACATGCAAACGGGCAACCCCTGGAGGTCATCATAGAGGCGTATCTCAATTCAGAGTCAGGACTAATTTGTCCACCATGCGGTCTACCTATTTCCCAATATCTTTCATTTGGTAATAAGTCCCAAGCAGGAATTGGTAATTTATCTAAATCCCAGACGATATCGCCAAAACGAGAATTATCAATTATTTTTCCAAATTTATTTTTAAAATATATCTTCCCAACAGAAGAAAAATCCCTGCCGCCTCTTTGTAAAATTTTCCCTATTTGCTGTACGGTGATTTCTGATTCAGAGGTACAAATAACATCAAATCCGGCTGAAAAGAAATTCGTCGATCTTGCTTTGGCATTAACACCACCTGAGAAAAGTATTTTATTCGGATAGTGTTCTTTTATTAGTCTTGCACAGTGTAATACCTGTGTTTCTTGCTGGGAAAATATCGATGTTATACCAACAGCATCGTAATCATTAACTACCTCCAATATCCTCTCGTCACTGACACCTGTTCTTATCATGCCACTAGACAGTTGCGTCGATTTGTGAAAAAAATCATCTAGACTATCATCATTATTTCCCACACAAGCATCATACACACAAACCTCTATACCTATATCTCTTAAAGCACCACCTAAGTATGGATAAGCCAAGGATCCATTGGGTTTACACATATATCCTGGCCAGGTCTGTTCAGGCGGATATAATAATAGAATTTTGATTTCCTTCACCTTAAGATATCTCGGATTCTTTTGTTAAGTTGTTGTTGCATTTGAATTTGATTTATCTCTATTTATATTGTGAATGTCAAATACTTCATTTATTTGTTCTTGCATATTGTGCGACGAAAAAAAAGAAAAAAGTTAGCCTAGTGACTTCATAGCTTCTTTAATATTACTCGACTGTTACTGATTTAGCTAAATTTCTTGGCTTGTCCACATTAGTGCCTTTTAATAAGGCCACATGATAACTTAGCAATTGAAGGGGGATTGTAAATATAATAGGAGCGGTTATACGTCCTAAGTTCAAGGTTACTGAGATTACTTCCATTGCCTTCATTGGCTTTATTTTTGAACCTTTGTCTTCAAAAACGATCATTTGTGACCCTCTGGATTTGACCTCTTGTAAATT
>CAZWGB010000095.1:0-2880 GCA_964633465.1 uncultured Woeseiaceae bacterium
TCATTGCTTCAAGCATTTCATTTTCATAGCGATTTGAATACCTAAGATAAGCTACAGCCATTCCAGATCGAACCATTTCTGCCTGTAAGTCGACCCCATTGGCATAACAGATGCTCAGTGTTCGACCGTATTTATCTTTACCTTCATTTGTACATTGAACTTCTTGTCCATCGATTAATTTTTTGAGTTTAGAAGAGGCTTTTTTGCCACAAGCCCACACGCCTTTTGGTCCTCTGCAAAACTGAGTTTGCCCACGGTAGTTTTTCTCCGGCGCATCGATGCCACTAAACCTGATTTTGGCATTTTTAATCGTAATTGTATCGCCATCAATGACAGTCGCTTTGCCTACAATATTGAAATCAAGCTGCTTTTTTTGATCCTTCTCTAAAAATCTCTGATCGGCTTCAGTATCCTCACCCCAGTAGTCTTCGACTAAGTCCATAGGCAATTCCTCAGCTTGGATTGGTGATTGCGCTGGAGGTGTTTCAAATGCTACTCCAGACCCATCCTCTTGGCTGTGGACAACGGATATTGAATTTAAAATTATCGTAAAAACAACAACAAAAATTGTCACAATTGAACGCATCCTTAGTAACTCCTTTTGGACAAATACATAGCGATTGACCTAGTGACCCTTTTGGGGATCACTTTAGATAATACAGCAAAAAATTTATTGATTGAACCATTGATAATTAAGCCCTGGCCTTTCATTACAGCATTAAATCCTTGTTCTGCAACGGTTCGTGCATCCATCCACATCCATTTAGGTGCACTCTTTACCTCATGCATTCCTGCTGCTTCATGGAACTCAGAATGAGTTAATCCTGGACAAACAGCTGAGCAATGAATATTTTGATCAAGATATTGAATATGAACACTTTCGGAAAATTTGATCTGATAAATCTTTACCGGGCTATATAAGCCAGCCATAACGGGGGATGGGATAAACGGAGCCAAAGAGGCTAAATTGATAATTCTGCCGTATTGTCTTTCCATCATCCCGGGCAAGAATAAATAGGTTAATTCAGTAACTGCTGTGACCATCACTTGTAAAAAATCTTGATGCGATTCCCAAGAAATCTCTTCGAAGTTACCAGGATTTCCATAACCAGCATTATTAACTAAGGCATCGATATGGATTCCTTTATCGACACAATATTGATGTATTTTAGAGGGTGCCTTGGGGTCGGCTAAATCCATAGGTAGTGTGTAGACTTCAATGCCATCATGTGCTTTTAATTCGTAAGCAATCTCCACGAGTCTAGCCTCTCTTCGAGCCGTTAAAACAAGATCAAAACCAGCCTCTGCCCAAACGTCTGCAAAAGCTTTACCTATCCCAGAAGAGGCACCAGTGATCAAGACAGTTTTCTTTTGATTCAATGCGGTCACTTCGTTATTCGTCATTCATAAATCATCATATCCGATCCAACAGAAACTAGTCCATCATAAACCTGTGATATTTCATCCAACAGCTCATCCTCTGTTGAGCCCCAAAAAAGGATATGATGCAAAACCAATAAACCGGGTTTGCTTTTTTTAGCAATCTCGCCCAATTCAAAAGTCGAAGTGTGGTGAGATGCATGATATTTTTTCCAAACCTCAGTTCTCTGATCAAAACCAGCTTGGGAATAGACCTCATGCACTAAAATATCGGCCCCTCTAGTCATTTCAATAAGTTTTTTACTTGGTGCTGTGTCACCGGATATTACTATCGTCTTATCTGGAGTCACAAACTTATAGCCGAATGCATGTTCCCATGTGCCATGGTTAATCTTAAAAGCAATGACCTGAACGCGGTCATCTGAATAAATAAGACCCTCATTTATTTCTTTCACCTTAACTTTCCAACCGTTTTCATTAGCTGGCTCCAACCCTTGAATGCGATAGTTAATATCTTCGTTATATGCATCAATAATTTTCTCTGTCATTCTCTTTAAACCTTTCGGTCCAAATACCTTTAATGATTGAGATCTACCCAATACCCAAGGGGTTAAAATGAGATCAGCATAGCCTGCTGTATGGTCGGAATGTAGGTGGGTTAAAAATGCTATTTTGAGGTTGTCTGGATTCAGGGCTTCGAAAGGGCCTCCCCTGTTTTGAGATAAAGATGCCGCCCGTCTGACTAAACCTGGGCCGAAATCAACAATGTAGGAAGTATCACCAACTACAATTGCTAATGAGGGACCTGACCTATCTGGGTCTGCATTGGGAGTTCCTGTTCCGAGCAATATCAGTTGGGTTTTCACTGGTGCAGTTTGTGAAATTACAGAATCTGAGCCCATGAACATGAGCAACAGAGAAATAAAAATGATAAACAAGTGATGGATGGTTTTAACCTTCATCATTCATTTCCTTTGATAACTTCATCTAAATTTTTTCTTTCTTCTTTTCTGTTGTACTTTTTCTTGTTTTTATGGGGTTTGGTCAGAGCATGAGGGGGTGTTTTTTTTCTAACCTTGGGTTTTTTTTCTCCACTACTCATCTTGCCTCACCTTCCATCCTCTCAATCCAATCATAAATCAATACTACTGCCTCTTGGTGAATTATAGATCTACCTGATTCTGGCATCATAATTGCAGGATCATCTGAAATCATTCTGAACAGTAAAATGGATGCATCAGGGTCACCTGGAACAATGGAATAATTCAAGCCGCCACTGCCCCGTCCTGCAGCCACGGGGGGCTTCAATATTCCCAGTTGCTTGGGTCTCTGCTCGCCATAGTTTAAATACAAACCGGTTGAGCTTGCAGATCCTTTTGGTGAATGGCAATGACCGCAATTAATGGCTAGGTAAGCGCGAGCCCTTGCTTCGATATCTTTCGAGGGGTCAGTAAAATCAGCTACAGGTTGTACGTTCTGAGGATAGTCATCAATAATGTT
>CAZWGB010000096.1:0-2787 GCA_964633465.1 uncultured Woeseiaceae bacterium
GCGCGTATCGCTGATAGGGACAGAGGAGATGAAGTAGATCAATTTGAACTTATTGAAGAATACCAAAGGTCTGAAGAGAATACAGATCTAGAAGTGCCAGTTCCTGAAAAACAAGAAAAAGAGAAACATAGTGAAGAAAAAATTGTAGAAGAAAAAACAAGTGATAATAGCGCTGAAGTTGTGAATGTACCTGAACCTGCTACTAATGAGGCAGAACAAAAATTGGATGAACAAAAATCCTAGACCACAAACGCTTTTTGATAAAATTTGGGCTCATCATCTTGTCGATCAGCAAGAAGATGGTACTTGTTTACTATATATTGATCGTCATTTGGTTCATGAAGTTACTAGCCCACAAGCTTTTGAAGGTTTAAGAAATTCTTACAGGAAAGTTCGACGGCCTGAAAATACTTTTGCTGTTGCCGATCATAATGTTCCAACTTCTGATCGATCTAAAGGAATTGATAATAAAGAAAGTAGAATTCAAGTAGAAACACTTGAACGAAACTGTAAAGATTTTAATGTAACTATATTTCCTCTTCTTGATAGAAGGCAAGGGATTGTCCATATTGTAGGACCAGAACAAGGTATTACTCAACCTGGAATGACAATTGTATGTGGCGATAGCCATACTGCAACCCACGGTGCATTTGGAGCGCTTGCTTTTGGTATTGGCACTAGTGAGGTTGAGCATGTTCTTTCAACTCAAACCTTGATACAACAACCAGCCAAGAATATGCGAATTAATATCGAAGGGTCTGTAATAATAGGGGTTACAGCAAAAGATATTATACTACATATTATTGGTATTATAGGGACTGCTGGAGGCACTGGATATGTGATTGAATATATTGGCAATGCCATCTCAGAATTATCTGTGGAGGGCAGAATGACTATTTGTAATATGAGCATTGAAGCAGGTGCTCGTGCAGGCCTTATTGCTCCTGATGAAAAAACTTTTGATTATATCAAAGGCAGACCTTATGCTCCAAAAGGGGAAGATTGGGACAAAGCTATTAAATTTTGGAAGTCGCTTCCTTCTGACAAGGAGGCTCTTTATGATAAAGAAGTAATTATTAAAGCCGAGGAAATTTTACCTCAAGTTACATGGGGCACCAGCCCCCAAGATGTTGTATCGATTGACGGCAAAGTTCCTGATCCAAATAAGACTAGTGATCAAAATAGGCGGAAGGCAATTGAACGATCACTTAATTATATGGGTCTTGAGCCTAATCAAAATATTAGAGATATAAAAATTGATAAAGTTTTTATTGGTTCATGTACAAACGGTAGAATTGAAGATTTAAGGGAAGTAGCAAAAATTGTTGAAGGCAAAAAAGTAACCGTTGATGCCATGATTGTTCCAGGCTCAGGCCTTGTTAAAGAACAGGCTGAAAGAGAAGGATTAAATAAAATTTTTATGGAAGCTGGTTTTGATTGGAGAGAGCCCGGATGCTCAATGTGTTTAGCAATGAATTCAGATCAACTAAAGCCGCAGGAAAGATGTGCATCAACATCTAATCGTAATTTTGAAGGAAGACAAGGCAGAGAAGGAAGGACACATTTAGTAAGTCCCGCTGTTGCTGCGGCTTCTGCAATCAAAGGATCATTTGCATTAGCAGAAGAGATATAGATGGAAAAATTTACTACGCTTAAAGGAATTGTTGCGGCTTTGCCAATGATCAATGTTGATACAGATATGATAATTCCTAAACAATTTTTAAAAACAATCAAGCGCTCTGGTTTAGGAAAAAACTTGTTTCATGAGTTACGATATGATTTGCAAGGTAATATTAGAAATGATTTTGTATTGAATTGGGACCCTTATAAATATGCATGTATCTTAGTTGCAGGTGAAAATTTTGGATGTGGTTCAAGTAGAGAACACGCCCCTTGGTCACTCCTTGATTTTGGTTTTCGGTGTATAATTGCTCCAAGCTTTGCAGATATTTTTTTCAATAATTGTTTTAAAAATGGTATTTTACCCATTAGATTTGATCAATCAATTGTTGATCAAATAACAAAAGTTGCCGAAAATAAAGAAGAGTTAACAATCAACCTTCAAGATCAACAAGTGATACTCGAAGATAATTCATCCATTTCTTTTGATATTGATCCTTTTAGAAAAAAATGTCTTCTTGAAGGTTTGGATGATATTGGTCTGACTTTACAAAAAGCAACAAAAATAAAATCTTACGAAGAGGAACTTCAACAATCTCATCCTTGGTTATTATAAAAAAATGAGTAACAAAAAAATTTTAGTTTTGCCTGGTGATGGTATTGGGAATGAGGTTATGTCTGAAGTACTTAAACTTATGGATTGGATGACAAAATATAAATCCTTTTCTTTTGATGTTTCTGAGCGATTAGTTGGCGGCGCTGCTTATGATAAAGAGGGAGATTCAATCAGCGAAGCAACTATGGATGAAGCATTTAATGCTGATGCCGTGTTGTTTGGCGCTGTTGGTGGACCAAAATGGGATAATGTTGAAAGAGAAAAAAGACCAGAAGCAGCTCTGCTTAGACTTAGAAAAGACTTAGATTTATTTGCTAATTTGAGGCCTGCGGTTGTTTTTGATGCATTAGCAGAGTCATCACCTCTTAAACTTGATTTAGTTAGAGGTTTGGATATCCTTATTTTACGTGAATTAACTAGTGGAGTTTATTTTGGCAAACCAAGGGGGATATCAAAAATTAATGATAATGAAGAAAAAGCTGTAGATACACAAAGCTATACAACTTCAGAGGTTGAGAGAATAACAAGAGTAGCTTTTGATTTAGCAAAAA
>CAZWGB010000097.1:0-2736 GCA_964633465.1 uncultured Woeseiaceae bacterium
AATTGAAAACGATTGAGTAAATGAAATTTACAGTTTTAACATTGTTTCCTGAAAATCTGAAGTCGTCACTCGACTATGGGGTTATCGGCAGGGCACAAAAAGAAAAGATTATTGATATTGAATACGTTAACCCTAGAGACTATTCAGATAATAATTATGGTTCTATCGATGATAAGCCTTACGGAGGTGGCCCAGGAATGGTCATTAAAGTGGATCCATTGCTAAAAGCTATTGAGGCGGCTAAAGAAGGAGCTTCTGAAATCTGTCCAATAGTTTTTTTATCGCCTCAGGGTTCATTGTTTAATCAACAAAAAGCAGAATCATTTGCAAAGTTAAAAGACCTAATTTTAGTTTCTGGTCGATATGAGGGTATCGATGAAAGAGTTATAGAGCTTACTGAAAATGCAATAGAAATTTCCTTAGGAAGTTTTGTGTTGAGTGGGGGAGAAATTGCAGTATCGGCAATGATTGATTCAATTACTAGATTAATACCTGGGGCACTTGGGCATGAGATGTCTGCATTACAGGATTCATTTACTGAAGATTTGTTGGATTATCCTCATTACACAAGGCCAGAGTTGTTCAGGGACATACCTGTTCCAGAGGTATTGTTAAGTGGTAATCATAACGAAATTAACAGGTGGCGTTTAAAGCAGGCTCTTGGGAGAACCCATCAAAGACGCCCAGATCTTCTGGAGCAAAGGCAACTAAGTGAAGATGAAACAACACTGCTTGAGGAATATTTAGAAGAATTGAGTAGTTAAGAAGTAGCAAAAAATACTTAATATAATATATAATCACTCCCTCATTTTGATCGGTAAAATTCGATGACAAATATTATTGAAGAAATAGAAAAAGAACAGCTTCGAGATGATATACCGGAATTTAATCCTGGAGATACAGTTGCTGTTCAAGTCAGACTCAGGGAAGGCGGCAGAGAAAGATTACAAGTATTTGAGGGTGTGGTTATCGCAAAAAAAAACAGAGGCCTCAATTCATCTTTTACTGTAAGAAAAATATCCAGTGGAGAAGGTGTGGAAAGAGTATTTCAGACACACAGCAAGGTCATAACCGAAATCAACGTTAAAAGGCGAGGCGATGTTAGGAGAGCAAAGCTCTACTACCTCAGAGAAAGAAGTGGTAAGTCTGCTCGAATTAAAGAAAAAGTTTAACAATTAATATGACCAAGTTTTTTCGTAGCCTAAACTTATCTCTTGCAGCTTTTTTTGCTTGTTCAGCTCTTCTGGCATTTGATATGCCTGAGATCAATCTTCCAGATGGTTTCCAAATTGAAGTGTTAACTGATCAAGTTCCAGGTGCAAGATCCATGGCTTTAGGAGATAAAGGCACTCTATTTGTTTCCACAATGAGAGAAGGAAATGTTTATGCCATTTCTGGTATTGATTCAGAACCAAAGGTGCACACTATTGCTTCAGATCTATACATGCCCAATGGTATTGCATTCAAGGATGGCAATCTCTATGTGGCTGAAGTTCACCGTGTTCTCAAATTTGAAAATATAGAAGATCGATTGACTTCTCCTAAGTCAAGAATTATCAACAAATCGTATCCTACAGATCGTCATCACGGCTGGCGTTATATAGCATTTGGACCGGATGGCAAACTCTATATTCCTATCGGTGCACCCTGTAATGTTTGTAATGAGACTGATTATGCTGTTATTACCAGGATCGATGCAGATGGTTCCAACAAAGAAGTAATTGCTCACGGTATCAGAAACACCGTTGGTATAACTTTTCATCCACAAACAAATGAACTCTGGTTCACCGACAACAACAAAGATATGATGGGAGACGATATCCCGCCTGGTGAACTTAACCGACTAAGTAAAGAAGGAGAACACTTTGGTTTTCCTTTTTGCCATGGTACAGATATACCTGATAATGATGGATATGACAGTCTTGGAAACTGTAGTGATATAACACCTCCTGTCCAAGAACTGGATGCTCATGTGGCAGCATTAGGCTTGAAATTTTACACAGGCTCCATGTTTCCTGATGAATATAAAAACCAAATATTTATTCCAGAACACGGTTCTTGGAATCGATCAAAGAAGAGTGGTTACCGGATTACCTTGGTTAGATTAAATGGCAATCAAGCTGTTTCATATGAAGTATTCGCAGACGGTTGGATGAAAAATGAAGAAACCTTGGGCAGACCAGTTGATTTATTGGTTTTGCCTGATGGTTCCATGCTGGTAAGCGATGACGATAATGGTGTGATATACAAAATCATATATCAGCCAAATTAAAAAAAATAGGAGCTATTGAGAATGAAAATAAGGGCAATGTTCACAAAGCTAGGAAATGCTTTAGATAAAACATTATTGTTTGCAAAAAGAACTTTTGTTTTTATTATATTAATAGTTTTGGTAGGCGCCATAATTGGTGGACTCTCAGGTCAGAAAATTGAGGTTCCAGAGGAGGCAATTTTAGTCCTTGATCTAGAAGGTCCAATTGTTGAAGAACTCTCACAAACTGAATTCGAGCAAGTAATTAACGAATTGACAGAGTCAGCAACCCCAGAAATTCTTTTGTCTGATCTGATTGCAATCATTGAATCTGCCAAGAATGATGATCGAATACAGTATTTACTGCTTGATCTTGAGTATTTTGGCGGTGGTGGCCCCTCAAAATTACAAGCAGTTGCTAGAGCCTTGAAGGACTTTAAAACATCCGGTAAAAAAATCATTGCATACAGTGGACTTGGTTATAC
>CAZWGB010000098.1:0-2668 GCA_964633465.1 uncultured Woeseiaceae bacterium
TGAAAAAGATTTTTTCTTTAACTGAATGTGTAACCAACAACGAACAAGCAGCAGAATATCTAGAGGTTTATTTTCAATCTATGCACCCACCTTTCAATGCTCATATCCTAGCAACTCCTTTCCAAGCCTCGGTATGGCAGCAAACTTGTCATATCCCTTTTGGGGAAACAATTTCCTATAAGCAGCTTGGTAATAACATCAATTGCGCCTCACCCAGAGCGATTGGGCAAGCTTTAGCATCCAACCCTATTGCTTTCCTCATACCCTGTCACCGAGTTATTCATACATCAGGAGAGCTAGGTAATTATTCAATGGCAAAGCAATTGTTAACTCTTGATCAGAGAAAGCAAATCAAATCCAATATTATTCAATGGGAGCGTCAGCAGGTCAAAACCTAGAAGTGGTGTTTTTTCGGACTATTGTTGTTTATTAATTTCAATCAGCAAAAAAAAGGGCGGAAATAATCCGCCCTTTCTTTACTTGCTTTTAGTTATTACTGAATACCGTAGGTAAGATTCAAGAATATATACCTTCCAAATGCATCAAAATAAGCTGGGAATGTATTACCATTACCAGGTGCTGTTCCAGCATCTGAAGTATATCCAGGTTCTTTGTCTAACAAATTAGCAACTCCCAAAGTGATTTTTGTACTGTCAAGACCGTAATAATTAGCGGTTAGATCAAGATACGTGTAAGAATCAAAATCTATGGCATTGGCATTAAGATCATCGGTTGAACCGAGATACCTTAAGCCTAGGACCACGTCAGTATCAAAACTTGTAGACAGGGTTGCTGAGTAATTTCCCATAATTTCAGGCATAGGATTTTTCCCACAAGAACCACCCCAATCGCCAGCACAGCCAATTGGTGTTGAGCCAGGCAGCTCTATGATTTCATAACTGTCTAGAAAGGTTGTTACGCCTTGCAAAGTAAGTGACCCAAAGCGAGTATCCCGAGTGTAATCAAAGATTACATCGATTCCACTAGTGGATTCTTCACTAATATTGGTTAACTGAGTACTGATGTAACCACCTGTTAGCCACAAGGTCCCATTTACTGGATGACGATTGATCAAGTTACAGAAACCAGCAGCGCCGGTTTCAATACACTTATCAAGAGCTGTCTTAGCACTTACTGCTCCAATACCATCTTCAACTGTAATATCGAAATAATCTAAAGTCACAGTCAAACCTGCAAATCTATCAGGGGTGATCACTAAACCAACAGTCATTGATTCTGATTCTTCAGGAAGAACATCAGGGTTACCTCCACCTCTAATATTGTATTGGTCAGCAGGAGATTTCAGATCTGTCCCATATAGGCTTGCTGAAAGACCGGTTTTCGCACATGCAGCTGCACTTGCTATAGGAGCTAAGACAGTACCATCGTCTGCTACGTCGCCTCCGCAAGGATCATAGTCCAAATCGACTAGACCATCTGAAACAGCGCTAAACATTTCTCCGATTGTTGCATGTCTCTGAGCTGTTTGGAAAGAAGCTCTTAAAGCAACAGCATTAGTGATGTTCCAGTAAGCTCCAACTTTAAATGCTTCAGTATCAGCACCTGTAGAATAATCCGCAAAACGTGCACCCAGATCAACAGAAATTGAATCTCTGATCGGTAAGGAGAGTTCAAAGAAGATCTCGTCTACATCGTATTCACCTGCGAGTGGTAATGTTGCACCACCAGAACCGGATCTATCTCCTGTTCTACTAGGCAAGTCAGGTCTGTAATCGGAACTCATTTCCTTATTTTCAAAACCCAGAACTACCATGGCATTAGATGGTGCGCCTGGTATTGCGAATCCTAGCTCTCCAGTAAGATATCCAGAGATGATAGTTTGCTTGAGGTTTCCATTAATGTAAGTGGCATTGGCAATGTAGTTTTGAAGCTCTTGGCCTCCATCCCATACTCCTTGGAGTCCACCATCACCTGGAAGACCTCCATTAAATAGAGGATAAGGCATACAAGATGAGTCTGTTCCGTTTAAAGCAGAAACACATGTAGGTACGCCATTAATTGAGACGACATCGACCCCTCTGTTGATTGCGGTTACAGAAAGATCATTTCTGTATTCGTTTTGGTAATCAACTCTTGTGGCTTGAACATTGACATCATATGACCATTTGTCATTAATATCTCCCCTTATACCAGCTGTGTTAACAAAGTTCTTATAGAAAAATGCACCTTGTCTTGGGTTACCCTCAACATTACGTTTGAGGTGATAAGTAGGAGCACCGTAATCGATAATATCACCATTACCCACAGCAATATCCAAACTTGAAATGTAGGCTAGTGCTGCTGCACCGGATGCAAAATCTGGTGCATGGTCTCCACCCATGCCAACCCATTGGCCGCAAAGCACATTGTATTGCTGTGCTGACATTAGAGGGTTGTAACAAGGAAAGCGAGTGATATTTCCAAACGTTCCGGAATAAGCAATCTGAGCAACAGATTCAGATTTCATGTATCTGGATTCTACGTATGCTGTAACTCTATCGTTAATATCGTAATGACCAAAAAGCCCAGCATTGTACCGTGTATCTGGTCTTTGGAAATAGTTTGTTGGATTGTAGTTATAGGCTTGTCCTTCCCTTGGCATAAGAGTATCACCTACTATTTTATGATCAAGCCTTGGAGACGTTCCATCAGCTAATGTAAAACCATA
>CAZWGB010000099.1:0-2563 GCA_964633465.1 uncultured Woeseiaceae bacterium
GATCAGCTAGTTCTGCTAAAAAAAGAGTTTAGTCTATGTGCGGTAAAGGCAGAATTTGAGGCCGAAGGTTCATCTTTTAGGGATCTTCTTCGACTGCGGAGATTGACCGCACAACAAAACATCCCATTGTATTTAAAGATAGGTGGAGTAGAAGCACTGCGCGACCTCAAAGACGCACTTGATCTCGGAGTAGACGGATTGATCGCTCCAATGGTTGAAAGTCCCTTTGGCGTAGTAAATTTACGGATGCTGTTGAATCCATTTTTGGCACACGAAAACTCTTTAAATCAATCAATATTGAGACTCAGGGGTCTGTTGAAAATATAAATGAAATCCTGGAAATCGCAAGAGGCAAGATAGACAATATTACCATCGGGCGTACCGATCTAAGCCAATCGTATTTTGACGATTCAATCACACCAGACAGCCCATTCATACTCGATTTGGTGGAACGATTGAGCCACAAAATCCAGGCAAGCGGAATGACTCTGACAATGGGGGGCAGTGTCAATAAAGAAAGTATTCGTTTGCTGAATGAGCGGCGAGATCGGATTGAGAACCTGGTATCGAGTATTGAAACTCGAAAAGTGATCCTTCCGTTTGATCAGATGCTGGGAAAAGAAAAGGCACTTTCTGAGGCACTCCGTTTTGAAGAACTTTACCTTCAGTTTAAACTGGAATGTGAAGCATGGCTTTCACAGGCCGATCAGGAGCGCTTAGCCAAACTGAAGACGCGGATTTAGCCTGCCTTTATAGTTTTTTTCAATGCTCTTATTTCCTTCTTTTTCTTAAAAAGGTACTTTTGGACAACGTACATATTTTTCCTGATTCTGATGGATTGGCTGAGGCACTGGCTTTGTGCTTGAAAAAGGGGGCCGTACAGGCAGTCAATGAAAACCGCTTGTACTCATTAGTTCTTTCTGGGGGAGCGACAGCCGCTACGATTTATCGCTGGTTTGCGGCACCTGGCTTTGGTGCCCAAATACCCTGGGAATCTGTCCACTTATTTTGGTCGGACGAACGCTGTGTCCCTCCTGAAAGTGAAGAAAGTAATTTTGGGACAGCCTACCACGCATTTATCAAATCCATTTCAATTCCCGATGAAAATATTCACCGCATCAGAGGAGAAGCCGACCCGGTTACAGAATCGATTCGTTATGATAAGGAAGTTCAGGAGTATCTTTCATTGAGAAATATCAAAGATCATTGTTTCGACTGCGTATTATTGGGGCTGGGGGCCGATGGGCATACAGCCTCTTTATTTCCGGGGCAGGAAAACCTTCTGCAATCATCGAACCTAAGTGAAGTGGCGCGGCACCCGGAAACAGGTCAAAAAAGAATAACGTTAACTCCCACTGCAATTAGGCGATCAAACAGTATTGCCTACCATGTCATTGGTCAGCAAAAAGCCGGGATCGTATCGGAATTGATTTTAAAATCTGCGCAAAGTAAAAAGTATCCTGCGGATCACATTCGAGGAGAGTGGTATTTGGACGATGCCTCAGCTTCCGGCCTTGGTTCATCGTGAGCCAAATGCAAGCTAACGAGAGACAGGTTTATGATTTCCAAAAAAAGAGACCAAGTGGTCGATAGCAGAGTAACCCATGGCTTCTACCGCCTCTCTGGCATTTCCGCCGATATGAGGGGTTACCATAAGGTTGGGCAGGGAAAGAAACTCAATATCTGTGGGAGGTTCTTCGATAAATACATCCAGCGCGGCCCCGGCAATTATTTTTTGACTGAGAGCATATTTCAGTGCTTTTTGGTCTACAACATCACCACGGCAAGTGTTGACTAGAAAGGCAGTCGATTTCATCTTTTTTATAAAAAAATCGTTAGCCATTAGTCTGGTTTGTTCGGTTAAAGGGACATGCAGGCTGACGATATCTGCTTGTTCGAGTAATTCGTCCAGACTTACTTCGTCTGCACCTTGTTCTCGACAGAAATCTGATTTGTCGACAATGTCTCGTACTAGTATTTTGCAGTCAAATGGTGATAACAGTTGCACCAGGTCGGCCCCGATATAGCCGCAACCTATAATGCCAACGGTTTTGCCGGAGAGTTGGTGCCCACCTTCTTTTTCCCACTCAGACTGCTTCAATTTAAATCCGGAACTGAATACGTTTCGGCAAAGGCCCAACATAAAACACAAAGCAAGTTCAGATGCGGACCGGCGGTTAACTCCTCCGGTCCACCCTAGAGAGATGTTTCTGCGTTTCAATGATTCCTGATCGATGCTGTCGAGACCAACGCCATACTTAGAAATAATTTTAAGTTTACGCGTGTGTTTCAGAACGGAGTCATCGATTGTTTCCACTCCAACGATAGCGGCATCGGCATTACTGATAAATTCTACTAAATCTTTGCCGACTAATCGTTGGCCCTGTTCGTTAAAAGTAGAGTCAGGGAAAGCTTGCAAAAGTTTTTCTCTGAGAACAATGGATTTCCCGAATGAGACAGATGTGACCGCGATCTTCGGGGTAGAGTTGCTGGTTTTTAAATTATCAAGAGTCATATAGTGCTGTTTTTTGAAATAAAAAAAATATAAAGAAACTCAAACCAT
>CAZWGB010000100.1:0-2542 GCA_964633465.1 uncultured Woeseiaceae bacterium
GCTGCAAGACCCATTTCACGTACTTTGGCCGTTAGTTCTGCATGCAGTTTTTCAGGCAGTTGAAATGAATTGGATCGATCTGGTAATTCTTGTTCGAGTGGAATTAATTCATTTTCAACAAAACGTCGAACAGATTCCTGCAAAATTAAAGTTTCTTCTGGAAGACTATAGTTCATGGCATTAATAATATCCTTATATCAGAGTTAATTTAAATAATAAGCAACCATTTAAAATGAGTTTCTATACTTTGGAGCAAATTCATGAGCTTGCAACAGCTCCACCATCGCATGTGATTGTTTGACCCACAGTGTAGGAACTTGCTCTTGAACAAAGAAAAATTGCTAACCCAGCAATATCTTCCATGTTTCCTACTCTACCGCTTGGATTGTACTTTCCTACTTCGTCCCAGTCGACATCGATGTCTCCTCCAAAACCTACCCCTGTACTTAACATCCAGGTAGGAAAGGGGCCAGGAGCAATAGCATTAACTATAATGTTTTCTTTAATCAAAGAGGCTGCCAATATTCGGGTTAAATGATGCAGCGCAGCTTTGGATGGTCCGTAAGCAAAGGCATCAAACATTCCCGTTTTAATGCCTTCAATAGAGCCTACATTCACAACTCTTGACGGATTTTCTTTACTGCCTGATTCACGTAAAAGAGGCAGTAATTTTTGGGTTAAGAAAAACACTCCCTTTACATTTGTGTCCATAACTTTATCCCATCCCTTTTCAGGGTATTCATCTATGGGAGCTCCCCAGGAAGCCCCGGCATTGTTTATTAGAATGTCCAATTGGGATTCTTTGCTTGAGATCTCCTTAACAAGATTCTCAATTCCTTCAAGATTTGACAAATCAGCCGGAATAGAAATACATTCACCGCCAAATTCTTGTGACAGTTTTTGAGCAGCTGAATCACATGCTTCAACTTTTCTTGAGCTGATATAGACTTTAGCTCCACTGGATAGAAACCCTGCAGCTATCATCTCTCCTATGCCTCTTGAGCCTCCGGTTACTAGTGCAATTTTTCCTTCAATTGAAAATAAATCTTTCATAATTGCGTCCTTAATTTTTTTTAACTTAAAATTCCTTATAAAATAATGTAAGTATTTGCCGTATTCTTTTCTGTATATTTGTTGATCAATGAGGTTTTATAAAATCAATGAAGGCATTGATCCAGCGGCTTGGTTCATCACGAATGATAAACACCGATCCACCCTCCAAGTGAGAAAATGAAAAATCAGGCCGAAGGGATTGTACCCTGGGCGTAATATAATTTATTGGATCTCCTTCATTGCTGACTACCAAACATGGTTGAATCAGAGTTTTGAGTGTTGTTTCCATATCATATTTAAAAGCCGCTTGGTGGCAATACCATTCTTTCTCGCCTGCTTGAAATGCATGCATAGCAGACATGTGACATGCATCCAGGCTGGCTTTTTCACCAACCCTGCTTTGTATCCAGTTCCAATAGTCGAGCAAATGTGAGCCATCTTTTTTGGGGGATAAGTCAACATGCAAAGCAGATAATCGTTCTTGCCTTTCTGCTGGTGTGTAAAGTGGCACACCGTGCAGCACTATTTTATTTATCCGGTCAGGATATGTTTTTGCTAACTCGCAAGCCATGGAAGCACCAGTGTGATGGCCTACAACTGCAGTTGTTTTAATGTTAAGAGAATCTAAAACATAGGTAAAAACAGAACTGTATTCTTCTATTGATGGAGGTGATTCAGGTTTGTCAGACATCCCATAACCAGGAGTATCAGGCGCGATCACTTGGAAGCCAGCATTGATTAATAATGGAAATGTATTTTGAAACTGCAACGATGATTGAGGTGTCATATGAAGCATCAATAGTGGTGTACCTTCACCACAAGTTCGATAATGGAGTTGTCCCATTGGAGAGTCCACATAGCCTTTCCTCACAACTTTTAGTGGGTCTTCAAAAGGTTCCTCAAACTCTCTAGTCATTTCCAGAATATTTTATAGACTGCAATTCAGGGTATCCCCATGGAGTTGACCAAGGGGCCCTCAAGTAGAATTGATCACCTAGTTTCTGCACCATACCCAGAGCCTGCAGTTGCGGGTGTTCAATTAAATCTTTGAGTTTGACAAAATCAACCGCCCAAACTTCATAGCGGTTTAGAATTTCCAAAACCTGTTCACTAGTCAATTTCTCAAGGTACTTGTTCCACAATGGCTCAGCTATTTTTGAGTGGGTTCCCACGCCAAACGAATTCCACCAATTATCCATCAGTTCCTTTTCTGTAATAAATTCTTCGTACATTCCAAATTCTTTAATCATCTCAAAGAATTTTTCTTGGGTCAGTGCCGGCGATGGAGTCGCGAATATTGCTCCATCGGTAGTTCTTTGGCCGTAGGCGGCGCCTACCGTTTCGTTCTTACAAAAATTCCCCTCCCAATCGTCAGGATTGGTCATACCTGACCACTGGAGAGTTTTTACTGCCATCAAACTGCCAAGTTGGCTTGTGGACACCCTTTGCCCTTCTCCAGTCTGTAAACGGTGGTAAAGTGATGCCAATA
>CAZWGB010000101.1:0-2413 GCA_964633465.1 uncultured Woeseiaceae bacterium
AAGCAGAAGATCCACTCAACAATCGAGAGCAAGCTATCGCAACCCAAATATTGAAAGAAGTTGAAGCAAGGTTAGGCTTCCTGTCACGAGTAGGTTTAGGTTATTTGACACTGGACAGAGCCGCGTCAACGCTTTCAGGTGGAGAGGGGCAGCGCATTAGGCTCGCGACTCAAATTGGTTCAGGGTTAATGGGAGTCTTGTACGTATGCGATGAGCCATCTGTTGGACTGCATCCATCAGATAACGACCGATTAATCGGAACTCTCAAGAATCTCCGAGATGTTGGCAACACCGTTCTGATAGTTGAACATGACGAAGCAGTTATGCGAGCTGCTGATCATATTGTCGACCTGGGTCCACTTGCGGGAGAACTCGGTGGAAATGTGGTTGTCGAAGGCACAATTGAAACTGTGCTTAAAAACAAACAATCCCTGACCGGCGCATATTTAAGTGGAAGAAAGTCAATTCCCGTTCCCAAGAAACGACGCACAGGAAATGGAAATGAAATCAGAATCATTGGCGCAAAAGCGAATAACCTAAAAAATGTTTCTATCGGTATCCCATTAGGAATTTTGACCTGTATCACAGGAGTTTCAGGCTCTGGTAAAAGTACTTTGGTTAACGAAATACTTTCCAAAAAGCTTGCGCAATATTTTTATCGAGCAAAAGATCGTCCCGGAGATCACGAAGAGATAACAGGTCTTGAAAATATCGATAAAGTCATAAATATTGATCAATCGCCGATTGGACGAACACCACGTTCCAATCCTGCGACATACACAGGCGTCTTTACAAACATACGAGAAATTTTTGCTTCAATGCCAGAAGCTAAAGCTCGCGGCTACAAAGCGGGTCGCTTTTCATTCAACGTCAAAGGCGGGCGTTGCGAAGCATGCAGTGGCGCCGGTTACGTCCAAATCGAAATGCAGTTCCTGCCAGACGTCACCGTGCCCTGCGAGATATGCCTCGGTGCCCGCTATAACCGGGAAGCACTTGAAATAAAATTTAAAAGCAAATCCATCGCTGAAGTACTCGATATGACTGTTTCAGAGGCGAGTAAATTATTCGAAAACATACCTGCGATCGCTAATCGAATGAAAACACTTACCGACGTAGGTCTCGGATATGTTCATCTTGGGCAGCCAGCTACAACCTTGTCAGGAGGTGAAGCCCAACGCATCAAGTTAGCATCTGAATTATCGAAAAGATCAACAGGGAAAACCGTGTACATCCTGGACGAACCAACCACTGGACTTTCCTTTGATGATGCCTCCAAATTGATGTTGGTTCTTCACCGTTTAACAGACGCTGGTAATTCAGTAATTTTGATTGAACATCATTTAGATCTGATCAAAAATGCTGATTGGATTATTGATTTAGGCCCTAAAGCAGGCGAACAAGGCGGACGCCTTGTCGCAGAAGGGACGCCGGAATACGTTTCATCCGTAAAAACCTCACATACAGGGCAATACCTAGCCAAAATACAAGGCATCACACCCAATTCAAAGTCACCAGGAACTACCAAATCTAGAAAATTTAAGTCGTCTAAAAAGCAAACCCAAGACGATTTTTTCTCTTTACCAGAAAGACCTGCAAGTTCATTGAATGGTGCCAGTAAATCGCGAAAACGCTCACGGAGATTCCGCCGAAGGCGTCGGTCTGCAATAGCGTCAACCTGAAACCTCTAAATGAAAGTTAAGCACCGAGCAAGAAAAAAGTTATTAACGCTTTCCACCAGCAAGATTTCTAGATTCAGGAAGCGAACGTAAACGGAGCATAGCCGTAATTCCTACTGCTGGTCCCAATGCAAGAATTGCAAAAGCCCAACCCCACCCAGACAGGTCTTTAACGATGGGTAAAACCCAAATTGATCCAGCGGTAATGGCAAATCCTACCCCTATTTGAAATGTGAGCATTGTCCCACGATAAACAGGATCGCTGAGCTCCGTTATCGCGGTTGAAAATTGAGCAGAATCTGCAATAACCGACGCACCCCAAATCAACACTAAAATAACGATCAATACGCTCCATTGGACAGGTATAAACCCAATAAATAATGCAACACAACCACTAATAACCATTGCAATAGTCGCCACAGCTGTTCTACCTATTTTTTCAGACCAAGCACCAGCAAGAGAACTGGCTACCGCACCTACAGCAAAAACAAGAAATGTGATTAAACTGGCAAGTTGAACCCCATCACCAAGAAGTGATCGTTCCTCCAATACATAAGACATAAAACTTCCGATCCAAGCCCACATCGCGTAAAGCTCCCAGTTATGACCAAGATATCCAATCAATGCCAGACGAGGACCGCGCTCAGATAATGCCGAAATAAGGTATCGAGGATTGAATCTCGCACCTGGAACATTATGTGGGCCATCACTAACAAATGCCTTGAGTATGACTCCTC
>CAZWGB010000102.1:0-2390 GCA_964633465.1 uncultured Woeseiaceae bacterium
CTCAACCAAACCTCTCGAAAAAATCTTGAATTTACTGCAAGTGAATACCCAGAAAAACTCTCGGAAACAATTAACCAAATACTTGCGGGTATTAGCGATGTGGGTAATGTTGATTTGATTGACCAGGATCCTGAGTTAAATGCCCAACTTAGAACCACTTGTGTTGCAACACAATTGTTCGGAGGCCATGCAGAAAACGCCTTGCCGGTCAACGTCAGCGCAACCGTCAACTGTCGAGTGCTGCCACACGAAGACCCAGATGAAATTCTTGCAACAATTCAAAAAATTACAGGTGACAAGGTTGCGGTGTCTGTAACCTACCCTGCGGTCAAAAGCCCACCGTCGGTGCTGACAAATCAGGTGGAAAAATTAATTAAAATCGCTGCTGATACAACCTTTCAAAACATTCCCGTGGTTCCGATGATGGAAACTGGCGCCACTGATGCCATCTATCTTCGCAGCGCAGGGATTCCTGTATACGGCACAAGTGGTATTATGGAGGATCCAACAGGCTGGAGATCGCATGGGCTGAATGAACGAATTGAAGTTGATGCTTTTGCTGCTTCACTTGAGTTTTGGTATCAATTAATGAAACAACTTTGAATTATGTCTGAAATTACAATATACAGCTTTGATAAATGCCCTTTCGCCCAAAGGACGAGAATGGTGTTAATTGAAAAGAATCTACCATTTGAGTTGGTTGAGATAGATGTTTACAACAAACCCGACTGGTTTTCATCGATTTCACCATATGGAAAAGTGCCAGTTTTATCACACGAAGGCAATACCATCTATGAATCTGCAATCATTAATGAATATTTGGATGAAGTATTCCCAGATATACCTTTGATGCCTGATAATCATTTCCAGCGTGCGAAGGCAAGAATTTGGATCGACTATTGCTCCAACCGTTATTTGCCAGCTTGTTCGCAGTTGATGCGAAATAGAAACAATCCACAAGAACAAGAAAAAAATCTCGAAAACCTAAGAGAAATTTTCTTTTATATGGAGCGTGAATGTTTTGAGAAGAATAGTGGGGGAAAATTTTGGATGGGTGAGAATATCACCCTGGTAGACCTTCATTATGCCCCGTTTTTCGAGCGGTTTGGAGCTTATGAAAATTTATTTGGCGCCCAATGGCCTGAGGAATGTAAAAACATTAGGTCTTGGTGGTCAGCAATGCAAAAAAGAAAGTGTTACCAAGATACCTTTTTACCGTTGGCATCGCATATCGAGACCTATACTGGAATGATGCAAAGATTTGCTTAAGAGATGCCTCTAGAAAAATAAATCAATCCGTTCTTAAAGCCTCAACCGGATCCAGTTGAGCCGCAGCTCTTGCCGGTAAAAAGCCTGCTATGAGGCCGATAGCAAGTGAGATAAAGACAGCGTAAACAATATAGTCCCAGGCGATCGCGATTGGCATATCTGGGTAGAATATTAAGGCTACATAAACTGCTGCAAAACCTAT
Organism: uncultured Woeseiaceae bacterium; assembly: GCA_964633465.1. Lineage (GTDB taxonomy): Bacteria > Pseudomonadota > Gammaproteobacteria > Steroidobacterales > UBA11654 > DTSX01. The sequence goes on from CAZWGB010000102.1 coordinate 1,472, forward strand.
TGACAATCCCAGCAAGGCACCAAGGATGGCTAGGAAAATCGACTCCAGAAGAAATACATCCCTGATTTTTTTTTGTGAGGCGCCGACTGCCCTCAATACCCCTATTTCTGAGGTTCTTTCATTAACAGCAACGGTCATGATGGTAAAAATACCAACAGCGCCAACCAGCAGAGAAATTCCACCAAAGGCTGCAACTGTAAACTTCAACCATTTCATAATCTCTTCTAAAGTTTCCAGCATATTTGCCTGTGTCGTTATCGTCACATCCTCACTACCATGTCGATCTATAATCAACCGTTTAATCGAAGCCACCGCTTCTTCGGTTGCATACCTCTCATAGTGAACAACATCAATTTCTTGAAAATTGTTGAGATTAAACATGGATTGAAATTTAGCCATTGGAATATATATACCATCGTCCAAATCGATGCCTAAAAAATCACCCTTGGGTGGCAATACCCCAATCACACGAAAACGCTCTGAATTGATACGGACTAGTTCTCCAAGGGGATTTGCATCGCCGAATAATTCATCTCTCAATTTCGGTCCTAAAACAGCTAGGGATCGAGGTGACTTTGGATTGTCATGAGGCAAGTACTCGCCCAGCATGTCCTTTGCATCCACGATCACATCGTAATCGGCACCGGTTCCAACAACCATTGACCGTCTCATCCTTTCCCCGTATTCGATTTCCCCACTTCCGCCAGACACCGGAACTGCAACCTGAATTACAGGCAAACGCTCGAGAGCTTCTGCATCCTCAAAAGTCAGGGGCTTAACCGTACCGAAGACACCCAAAGGCATTCCCATCGTTTCTGTTTTACCTGGAGCAATCGAAATAATGTTGGACCCAAATTGTGTGAACTGTGAAATGATGAAAGTTTGCAGACCTTGCCCCAAACCGGTTAAAAATATAACG
>CAZWGB010000103.1:0-2348 GCA_964633465.1 uncultured Woeseiaceae bacterium
GTTAATCCTCTTAAATACGCATCCCTTACATAACCGCCTGGCGCCATGCTGTATGTTGGAGGTCTGCTGCCAATTCTTTTATTCATGATTTCAAAATCTGCCCAATCGTCATCAGGAGAAAGTAAAGGGTGTGTTTCCGATGTTCCTTTAACCTGCGTTATTTCAACAATCGGTTCATTTCTCATTCTTTTTTCAGAGTAGGCATCGTCGATTGGATAACCTCTGAATGTCTCCATTTCAAACATCTGACCATTGGAGCCATTGCTGTTGTGCGGCATGGCTAATGAATCAATGCCCTTGTCTCTTAGTTTATCCATCCATGTCCACAAATCTTCAGGGTTTATGGAATCAATTCTTGACCAAGGCCTGATTGGTGCCTGGGAAGAATTAAAGATAACATTTCTGTGAAGGTTCCCACCTTCAACATTGGTTGAAGCAGTAAATTCATAACCAATAAATGAGGTAAATCTCCCTGGATCATTATGCTCTTCTGCAGATCTGGCAATATCAGCCCAAGCAGATTTATGCACATCATAATCAAATGATCTAAGGGCAACAGCCGTGTTTTTAGTAAACCAAGCCTTGATAACCTTGGGATGCCAATACGGATATGGATTAACTATGGTTCCACGCAAGACGCCACTGAATAAATTAGCCCTCTGGCCAAAGGAAGAATCATTCATATTCTCTGGCCTATTAAGATTGTGAAAAGGTTCCGCAAAAGGCTTTTGCGATATTTTGGTAGTGGTATCAGCCAATGCTTCCACCATGCCCAAAAAAATGCCGTGATCGGTGACAGCATAAAAATCCAAGGGTTCACGCAACTTCATTTCATAACCCATCGGATGTTTAATTCCTTCGCCTTTTGCATAACGATAGGCATCATCTGGTGTAGCTGTGATACCAAATACATAGGCATCAAATGAGTATTTTGTATGTACGTGAAGATCTCCATAATATGGATTTCTATCTTCATTAGAGGAAATAGACGGGCTTTGGGTCTCAGGTTTATCAAGAGAAAAATCGACTATTTCCAGTGATGATTCGCTTTGACCAAACATATATATCAAGAAAAGACCAAGAACAACTATAAGAACAATTGAAGATTTGCTGAGTTTCATAATTTTCCTCTTGAGAAGTATCGATAAAGCGTATAACTATTGATTATGAGAGTCAATGTGGTCAGCGGAATGAGAAAAGAGATCTAATCAATCTAGTCTTAGATTATTGCGGGAAGTGGGCTGTTTTATCCGCTTCCAAGCGTTCCTGATTGATTTCATCAATTACATGGTCAGGAAGAGAGGTTAACCATTCATTAAACTTTTTTATCACAAATTCTTGTCGTTGAAGAAATTCTTGACGCTGTTTGTACAGTTTATTGAGAGTATGAGCCAACATAGTCGGGACACCAATGACTATCGTTAAGTTCAGTACAAGGAACACATAAAAAGTTACACCAGCAGTGGTCCAGTCAAGATTAGCATAGTAGTTAATGCCTGTATAAATTGAGAAAAGAGCTAGGCCAACCACGGGTATTAGCAACAGAGTTAAAAAGACAAGTACGCCTCGACTTACTAGATGTTTCGAAAGCCAATCAAGTTCATCCAGATAAGTATCAAGTTTTTTATTTACAAGATGTTTGTAGAGTTCTTCACTAAAAGACTCAGGAAAAGAGCTTTTTGCCACAGCACTTGTAAGCCATTCTCCTTTGTTTGGATCAATGTCAAGAATGTTGATTAATTTTTTGACAAGTTCTTGGGTCATTCGTTTTAACTAGAAAAGTGCGTTATTAAAGAATTGAATTTAACTTTGTTAGGTATCTTTTCTGCCCCAGGTATACCTCGTTCAATCATAAAGGGTAAAAGTGCCTCTATGGCTTTAGGTTCATCAAAATGACAAATATTGGGATACATGTGATGCATCACATGAATCTGCATAGAATGATTTAGAAATCTTGGTATTCCATTGCTCCAAAACCGTGTGTCTATGTATCTGCCTTTAGGAAGTTTATTATGGGGCTCCATTGAAAATATTACACCCAGATAAGAAGTGGCTAATTTTCTTGGAACCCACCACAAAAGAAAAGTCTCTAAAGGAAAGAATACAGCAACTATCATTTGAGCAATAAGTAATAGTAAAAAAAATAAACCTCCTCTTTCCATCGATGCTTGGAATGTTGGGTTTTCTTCTGAAAGTCTTTCTACCATTTTTGCTAGTCTTCCATCGGCTCCTGTTTGCAATTGCACATTCATCGCTGATTGCCACCAGTTATCAACATGGGTATGAAAATAATCTGGATCTCTTTCTGGATCATTAGTATGGGCATGATGCATCAAGTGGGTAGCCTT
>CAZWGB010000104.1:0-2330 GCA_964633465.1 uncultured Woeseiaceae bacterium
GATCCGATAGCAATAGGTTTCTGTTTGCCATGTTTGATTGAGTATCTGCAGCCTCTTGGTCAACGTAGACTGTTCCACCAAAAACACCAGTTGAGTGGTCTTTTAAGATTCCTCGATAATCCAAAGAGCTCTCACATTTCTCTCCAATGTGTATTATTTTCAATTGATTATCGATATGCAATTTCTCATTTGGAGAGAATAGAGTATTCAAGTTAACGGATGCATTGTCTTCCACTAAATCTACGTTAATATTGTTTCGGGAAATTTTTGCACCTGAGTCCCAGGAAAAAAGATTGAAAGCACTGCTCTTGGAGAGTCTTATATTTGAGAGACTCAAATGATATCCATCCTCCTGCTCATCTATAATTTTGAAATAATCCAACTGGGAATTTTTTTCACAATTTATTTCCGTCAAACTATTGATCACACAAGCATTGGAGGTAAGGCAATGTTCAAAAATCCTTATTGAACTGTTTTCCCTTAATCTAATCAGTAATCTTGGGCTGATATTTTGTTCAATGTCAGAACAAATAATAATATGAATGATTGCATCAATTTTTTGGTTTTTGAGTGTTTCAATTATTAATGCATCAGACAAGAGTAATGTATTCAGATCAATAAAAGGGGAGTGTATTTTTTTGTCATCAGCATTCAAGTGTGTTTCAAGATTTACTTGATCGTCTGAATCACGTAATGTTTTTATATAAGGCGGGAGTTTGTCTTCGAAATAAAATTTACCGTCGGCATAATAAATAAAGATATTGTCGTCACTACTTTTGTGAGTAAAAGACTTACCATTCTTCAGATTACTAATACTTTTTTTAGCAACCAACTCAAAACACTTTTGAATAAGTGGCTCTGTATTTGTATATCGCCATTCTTCGTCCTTTTTTGAAGGAATGCTTTGAGTTTTTAGTCTAGCAAATGTTTCTTTTTTCAAATTGTTTAACCAGTCAGCTTCAGTCAGGCTTAAGCTGTAATCTTTTAAATGACTGTTGTCGAGTTTAATGGGCGTTTTCATTGTGTTTTAGTCAGCCATTCATAGCCTTTTTCTTCAAGTTGATTGGCTAATGTTGAATCTCCAGATTCAATAATTTGACCTTTGCTTAGGACATGAACAAAATCAGGTTTAATATAGCTAAGCAATCGATCATAGTGAGTGATGAGCAGAAAGGATGAATCTTTTTTTCGCATGGAATTCAATCCATTTGCAACTGTTTTCATAGCATCGATGTCCAATCCTGAATCCGTTTCATCCAAGATGGATAATTTTGGTTTTAACATCAACATTTGTAGTATCTCGTTTCGTTTTTTTTCACCACCAGAAAATCCTTCATTCACTCCTCTATTAAGGAAACTCTGATCCATTCCAATGATTTCTGCGTTATCTTTAAGTTCTTTTAGAAAATCAACTGCTGTAATTTTATCATTACCTTGCGATTTTCTTTGTGAATTTAATGCAGTCTTGAGAAATACACTATTTGACAGTCCTGGAATTTCAATGGGGTATTGAAATCCTAAAAAAATTCCCTTACTTGCTCTTTCTTCGACGCTTAGGTCAATGATTTCCTTACCTAAATATTTGATACTTCCTTCATGAATACTACATTCCGGATGCCCAGCCAATGTTTTTGCTAGAGTACTCTTACCGGATCCATTGGGTCCCATGATTGCATGGACTTCACCATGATTTATTGTCAGATTGAGACCATTTATGATGACTTTTTCAGCAATCGATACCTTAAGGTTGTTAATTGATAACAAATTGTTTTCTTTGCTCATTTAAGATCTCAGTTTTATTTAATAAATAAGAGTTATTTATCCAACAGCGCCTTCTAGATTCACCTGCAACAAAGCTCTAGCTTCTACGGCAAATTCCATGGGCAGTTCACTCAAAACTTCTTTGCAAAAACCGCTTACTATCAGAGCAATTGCTTCTTCTTCATCAATACCTCTTTGTCTACAGTAAAAAAGTTGTTCATCTGCAACTTTTGATGTTGTTGCTTCATGCGCTAATGTGGTCGATGAATTATGAATTTCCATCGATGGGAAAGTATGGGCACCACATTCTCTACCGATTAATAAAGAATCGCATTGTGTGTAGTTGCGAGAATGTTCTGCATTTTTTGAAACAGAAATAAGACCTCTATAGCTATTCTGGGCATGGCCTGCAGAAATACCTTTGCTAATGACCTTACTTTTGGTGTTTTTACCCAAGTGAACCATTTTTGTACCTGTGTCAGCTTGTTGAAAATTATTTGTGAGAGCTATTGAATAGAATTCACCAATTGAATTTTCACCTCTCAAAATACAACTTGGATATTTCCATG
>CAZWGB010000105.1:0-2282 GCA_964633465.1 uncultured Woeseiaceae bacterium
TAGCACCATCCATACTATCTGCAGATTTTGCACGATTGGGCGAGGAGGTGGATGCTGTGCTCAATGCAGGTGCTGACATAGTTCATTTTGATGTTATGGACAATCACTACGTTCCAGATCTAACCTTTGGTCCGGTCGTTTGTGAGGCACTCAGAAATTATGGTGTTGAAGCACCGATAGACGTTCACTTGATGGTTGAACCCATAGACAAATTGATTATTAGTTTTGCTAAGGCTGGTGCAACTTATATTAGTTTTCACCCTGAAGCTACTAAAGATGTTGATCAAGCGATACAACTGATCAAAGATCATGGGTGCAAGCCCGGGCTAGCAATTAACCCAGAAACTCCCCTAAACTGTTTAGAATCATGCCTAAAAGATATTGATCTCATTATCATGATGTCTGTCAATCCTGGGTTAGCAGGGCAAAGCTTTATCCCGGATGTTTTGCAAAAATTGAAACAGGCTCGAGAGTTAATTACTCAATGCGGAAAAGAAGTTTTACTCGAAATTGATGGCGGTGTGAAAGTCAATAATATTCAAGAAATAGCAAGTTTTGGAGCCGATGTATTTGTTTCTGGTTCAGGTATCTTTGGCACTGAAAATTACCAAGAAACTATTGCTCAGATGAGACAAGAATTGTCGGTCTTATAAACCACTCGGATTACTAAGATTTCATTGAAAAAATCAAACCATATGAGTAGACTAGCGTCCTTTCAGCATGATTTAGATATTTGGGATGAAAACATTTTCTGCAAAAAACCATGACATTGACAGGAATTGGTACCTTGTTGATGCACAAAATAAGACTTTGGGAAGATTGTCCACAGAGATCGCTAGTCGTTTGCGTGGCAAACACAAGCCAATTTACACACCCCATGTTGATACCGGCGACTACATCGTGGTTGTCAATGCCTCCAAAATTCGAGTGACAGGCAAAAAAATGACCGACAAAGTGTATTATAAACACACAGGTTACATTGGTAATTTAAAATCAGAAAATCTTGAGACAATGCTGGAAAAATACCCAGAAAAAGTTCTTATGAAGTCCGTGAGAGGAATGTTGCCAAAAAATAAACTGGGCAGAGCAATGATTAAAAAATTAAGAGTTTTTGCAGGACCTGAGCACACTCATATCGCACAACAGCCTGAACCTCTGGAGCTGTAAAGGATTCGTTATGGCATCACAAGTGTTTTACGGTACAGGCAGGCGAAAAACTTCCACAGCGCGTGTTTTTATTCAAAAGGGTAAAGGTAAGATTACCGTTAATCAGGAACCACTGGATAAGTTTTTTGACAGAGAAACCGCTAGGATGATAGTGCGGCAACCGCTTGAGCAGGCAGAATTGCTCAAAAAAATAGACGTAAATGCAACAGTCAAAGGTGGCGGAGGTAGTGGTCAGGCTGGTGCAATACGTCACGGCTTGAGCCGAGCATTGCTAAAGTATGATGAAAACTTAAGAAAAATTTTGAGAGAAAGAGGCTTTTTGACTAGAGACGCACGTAAAGTTGAGCGCAAAAAAGTAGGCTTGAAGAAGGCCCGAAAAGCAACGCAATTTTCCAAACGTTAATCCTCAACAACTTCCACCATTTTCTTTTGTAGGCCCATCTCTGGGATAAGTCCAATTCCTCCATTAAGGTTGTCAGCCATATGAGTCGGATCCGATGTTGCAGGTATTATTGTAGTTACAGCCGGATTGGTTAGGATAAATTTTAAAAAAAATTGTGCCCAAGTGTTAATGTTGTATTCATAAGCCCAACCGGGTATTTTTTTTCTAGCTACAGCTTTAAAAAGCTTACCTCTCATAAAGGGTCGGTTAATCAAAGTTGCTACTCCTCTTTCTTGGCAAAGTGGCAGCAATCTTTTTTCTGCTTCTCTTTCCTGAAGTGAATAATTAAATTGAGCAAAGTCTATTCGCTCTTTTGTGATAATTTTTTCTATTTGACTAAATGCATTTGATCTAAAATGACTTATGCCAATGTAATTAATTTTCCCTTTTTCTTTCCAGTCATACAGAGTTTTAATGTGTGTTTTCCAGTCAAGTAAATTATGAATTTGCATTAAATCGATGACTGCTTTATTCAATTTCTTAGATGATTCTTTCATCTGTATTTCACCTGCTGCCTTCCCTTCAATCCATACCTTTGTAGCCAGAAAAAGCTGGTCATTTACTTTGAGATCTTGAGCGATTTTGCCAGCTACTTCCTCTGCCTTCCCATACATTGGTGAGGTATCTATTAAACTACCACCATGATCAAGCAAAGCCTTTACAATCTTTTTTC
>CAZWGB010000106.1:0-2140 GCA_964633465.1 uncultured Woeseiaceae bacterium
GACGAATATCTAAATTGTGAGGATCTTCAATTTCATCCGGAGTCACAAGTGCAGGACCAATAGGTCCATGCGTATCAAATGACTTGCCAATGGTCCAAGTGGGAGTGTGCAGCTGCCAATCACGGACAGTCACGTCGTTGGCAATCATATAACCTGCTATGACACTGCTTGCATCTTCAGCTTTGACATGTCGACAACTCTGACCTATCACAAAGGCTAATTCACACTCATAATCAAGTGCATCAGAAACTCTTGGTTTTTCGATTGGTGAAAATGGTCCATTGACGCAGGACACTTGTTTGTTAAACCAGACCTGATAGTCAGATGTTTGAAAACCTTTGTCTTTCAGTTCCTCAACATGTTTCTTGTAATTCATCCCCAATCCAAGAAATTTTCGGGGTCTCAGTATAGGCGCCTCCAATACAACTTCATCGAGCTTTATGGTTTGTTTTGGATTGTTTAAAAGCTCCCTTGCAAGCTTCAAAGATTCAGCATTGTCAATGATTCGAATAAGGTTCCAAGGCTCGTCATTGACCAATTCTGATAAATCAACGATAGCTTCATCAGATATGGCACCCACCTTCGTTAAACCGTTCTGAGAAAAGGTAACAAGTTTCATCGTTTAGTTTTCCTTCCGTGTTTAGAAAATAAATTAAGTAAATTCAATTTTTCATTATCTCCTTGGTTGACTTGTGGTAGCAAGCAATTATACTAATTGATCAATTGATAAACAAAGAATTTGATTGGCCGCCTATGGGGCTTTTTTTTCGGTCGTAGAAATTAAGAATAGAGGAATAATTTATGGCTAATTTTGGAATGGTTGGTTTGGATTGGCAAGAACGCATCAATTGGGACAGGATGCGTAAGTATCGTTTAGATAGAGCCAGAGAAAAGATGAAAGCTCACGGCCTAAGTGCCCTGCTCCTGATGTACGATGAGAATGTGCGCTATGTTACCAGTACCCTGACTCCTGGGTGGAACAGACTAAAACCAGGTCTTCGCTATGCAATGCTCTGTGGTGATGAACCACCAGTTCTGTTTGAACAAGGTGACGTTGGAATCCAAGTAAAACGCCACTCACCTTGGTTACCAGAAGAGAACATTCGTTGGTCCTACGCCTGGATCAAGGGTGCCGCTGGCTCAGCGTCAAAACAGCAAGTCGGTAAATTTACCAAAGCCGTTCTCCAGGAAATGAAAAAAGCTGATGTTGCCGGGGGAAAGCTGGGTGTTGATTTTGTTGATATTAATATGCTTGAGGCCTTTAAGGAAGCTGGCATTGATTGGACGGATGGCATGACACCTATGATGGAGGCAAGAGCCATCAAGAATCAAGACGAACAGGAATGCATGCGAATGGTAGGAGCAATCGGTGATGCCGCTCATTGGGAATGCATGAAATTCCTAAAGCCAGGGGTGACAGAAAACCAAGTTACAGCTCATATCATGGAGTATCTATACAATGTCCCTGGTATGGAAGATGTGGAAGATGTAATTGTTTCATCAGGCCCCAACACATGGCCAAATTGGCGTAATTTCTCAGACCGTATTATCAAACCGGGTGACATAGTTTTCATGGATCTAGCAGCATTGACTTGGAACGGCTATAAATCCTGCTATTACCGAACTTATTGCGTTGGCAAGGAACCAAGCCAAGACCAAAAAGATGTCTATGCAACTGCACTGAAGTGGCTTTACGATTCCATCAAGGCGGTTAAAGTTGGTGCTACAACTCGCGATATTGCCTCAAAATGGCCTTCAGCAGAAGAAGCATGGGGCTATGAGGAAGAAGATCAAGCTGCTGCAAATTTATGGGGTCATGGGCTTGGATTGGCACAATACGATCAACCGGTGATTTCAAGAATCTGGTCACTGGATCACCCTGTTGAAATCAAAGCTGGTATGGTCTTTGCCCTTGAAACCCAACACGGTAAAAACTTTCAATGGGGCGTTCGGATTGAAGAAATGCTAATAGTTCATGATGATCACGTAGAGATCATTTCCAATTTTCCTGTTGAGCAAATTACCGTTGTTGATCCTCTGCCTGGTTACTCGACCCTTTAATGTAGCCTGTAGAAAAAACAACGAATCCAGTGATGACCGAGTTGCAATCACATACTGCACTACTTCGGGCTCCAAGACA
>CAZWGB010000107.1:0-2082 GCA_964633465.1 uncultured Woeseiaceae bacterium
ACGACATTGAATGGGCACATCTTGATATTGCAGGAGTTGCTTGGCTTGAAGGAAGTAAAAAGGGAGCTACGGGAAGACCAGTTGCTTTGATATCTGAATTTCTGATTCAGGAAGCAAACAAATCATAGTTAAGGATGATAGAAAAAAAACCAGATGTTTTGTTTCACCATTTTAATTCAATTGGCAATAAAAATTACCTATTGTACGTTTGCAAATTAGTAGAAAAAGGCTTCAAACAAAAAATTCAGCCTATTTACATACAAACAAGCAATCAACAGCAAGCTGAACAATTAGATAAACTTCTCTGGACCTTTAAACAAGATAGTTTCATTCCTCATTCAATCGTAGGTGCTCCTGATTTGGATTCTACCCCTGTACAAATTGGCTGGAATGAGAATCAATTTCATCCAGCCGCAGCTATTGTAAATCTCAGTGAGGAAATGCCGATATCATATCTAGAATCCAAAAGAATCCATGAAATCGTTGAGGAAGATGAAGTGAAAAAAAATAAAGCCAGAGAACGTTGGAAGAATTATAAATCCAAAGGGTGTCAACTGAATATTCACCATATCAAGTAATTAAAAATGATGGATACAAAATATCGTCCCCAATCAATTGAGACCAAAATTTATAAGGTTTGGGAAAAAAATGGTTACTTTGCTCCTGCAAACCAAGGCAAACCTTATTGCATTATGATTCCACCTCCAAATGTCACAGGGACACTCCATATGGGACATGCCTTTCAGGACACAATCATGGACACCTTAACGCGATATCATCGGATGCAAGGTAAGAAAACATTATGGCAAGTGGGTACTGATCACGCAGGAATAGCAACACAAATGGTTGTAGAAAGACAATTAGAAAAAGATGGTTTCTCTAGATTGGAAATGGGACGTGAAAACTTTACTGATAGGGTTTGGCAGTGGAAAGAAGACTCGGGTCATACTATTTCCAATCAATTAAGACGCATGGGAGCCTCTGTCGACTGGACAAGAGAGCGTTTCACCATGGACGAGAGTCTGTGCGAAGCAGTGACCGAAGTCTTTGTTCAATTGTTTGCAGAAGGACTGATCTATCGAGGAAAACGACTGGTAAATTGGGACCCAGTGTTGCTCACAGCATTGTCTGATCTCGAAGTAAACCCAACAGAAGAACTTGGAAAACTTTGGCATCTCAAATATCCAATTGCTAACTCAAATGACAGTCTTATTGTTGTTACCACAAGGCCTGAAACCATGCTTGGAGATACCGCTGTTGCTGTTAACCCTAAGGATCATCGATACCAACACCTAATAGGCAAAGAAATAGAGCTTCCACTTTGTTCAAGAAATATTCCAATAATAGCTGATGATTATGTTGATCAAGAATTTGGCAGTGGGTGTGTAAAAATTACACCTGGACATGATTTTAATGATTTTCAACTTGGTAAACGTCACGAACTTGATGTCATCAACATATTCACAAAAGATGCAAAATTAAACTCAAATGTGACAAAAGAATTTGTTGGCTTAGATCGTTTTAAAGCAAGGGAAATTGTGATTCAGAAAATGGAATCACTTGGATTTTTGGAACAAATTGAAGACTATAATTTGATTATTCCGAGAGGCGATCGAAGCGGCGCAGTACTTGAGCCATACTTAACAGATCAGTGGTTTGTGAAAATTGAAGCGTTGGCTCAACCAGCCATTGATGCTGTAAAAAATGGCGACATCAGATTTGTTCCTGAAAACTGGTCGAAAACATATTTTGATTGGATGGAAAACATCCAAGATTGGTGTATCAGCCGACAATTGTGGTGGGGACACCGTATACCTGCTTGGTATGATTCAGATGAAAATGTTTACGTTGCACAATCTGAAGAAGAGGTCCGAAAAAAATACCAACTTGGACCTGATATTAAATTAAAACAAGATGACGATGTTCTCGATACATGGTTCTCATCAGCCTTATGGCCTTTCTCAACACTAGGATGGCCAAGTAAAACCAATGACTTAAAAACTTTCTACCCAACTACTGTATTGGTCACGGGCTTTGATATTATTTTTTTCTGGGTTGCTCGAATGATTATGATGGGACTGA
>CAZWGB010000108.1:0-2035 GCA_964633465.1 uncultured Woeseiaceae bacterium
CAGGATCCGATTACCCTTGACCCGTGCCAAGCACGGGCCTTTACCAGCGACGAAGCCGCGTCGTCGACCAACATGTTGGACAGATCAGATCCGCTGATCTGTCAGTGTTGCCTTCTTAGAGAACACTTCCAGGCCAAAAGCCAGTTGAGGACATATTCCGGATTTTGGTATTTGGTTTTTACGACCGGGCTAGCTGTCGTCAGCTTCCCCACCTCATACAGAATAAAGGTTTTGGTAACTTCCAACCGGCACCTAACCCGCAAGCCCAAGTTTTGAAATTAGTCAATGGTTTTGTAATTCTGCGCTGTATTAGGAGAAATCATCGAGTTTCAATACTCAAGCCACAATAAGGATAATCTTAATCAAGTCTTTGGAAAGAGCTCGAAACCATTTCTGAAATAAATCACTACCTGCTGCGGTCATACGTGTTTTTTCTGCGGCCAATAATCGGTATGTTGCCCTTAACAAATCCGAGGTTTAACGTTCAGCTAACATTCAGCCCTCGCTTGAAGAGACTCTTGGTAAGAATCCTTATTCGGACCAACTCGCTTGAAAATCTCCCTTTTTCTGCTCATCACTTTTATTATAACCGGTTTGGTGAGAGCATGAGTTACTATATGATTTTATCAACAACTAGAATCCAAAACCTATCAGCAACTGAGGGATTATTGTTTTGCTATTGTTGCTTTGATCGTATACCCCGTAAAAAAATCGGACTTTAGCAGTCAAAAATGGAGCAGATTCCGTTGCTACAGCTATATCTAAAACCCATCCATCAATTTTACTATTGTTCAGAGTCGGTTTCACAGGTTTTGTAAAATCGGGCTGTCTCCCCGGTGAGTAGCTTTTCATAAATACTCTACCTTTAGCACTCAGTGTATTACGGAAAACTGGACCAATAAGTAATTGCATTTCTCCGATTTCAGTCTCCTCACCAAGGTGCAAGGGGATTCGATACTGAAACAAAATTTTTGCATCGACTGTTACATTTTTTATTTCCAGTGTGTCTCCCTCTGGAGCACCAGCAGACATCAATAAATCACTAGGTAGTTCCCACCGATATATTGATTGTGACCAACCCAATTCGGGTTGTAACCCAAATCGTTGGCCTAAGAGAAAATTAGCAAAGGCGGTGATTGTTCCCAGAGGAACAGTTTGGGGTGAAAATGAAAGAGTATACTCACGATTTCCCACGACACGATTTCCCACGACCGATGACACATTTCCCTGTCCCTCTCTTGTCACATTTGCAATCGCTTCCCCTGTTACGATCGGATAAGATGAGCCTAAACAAATTCCGTACATCAATGATAATTTCGGTAGTCCCAAACCTAAATCATTTCGCGACATGGGAATCGAAGTTCTAGGTTGCTTTAGCTCAATTGCCCTGATTTGTTGGCCCTCTGCCGATATCTCATGCACGATATCTTCAACACGTACTTTTTCCAAAGTCGCCGTTTGCTTGTCGGCATCCACATACACAGAAGCCTGAATTTTGATCAAATCCTCTTCTACTGACTGCTTAAATTTAGGAGCTTGTGATGCTGGAATACTCAATTTCAATTGATATTTAGGTAAAGGGGAATTATTTTGAGCTAGAGCAATAGTTGCCTGATCAAACACTTCTTTATCTGCATTGTAACTGCCTGGCGACAAGAGTAACACCGATTCATTTAAGTCAACGTGCTGATTTAACTGTTTTAGGACGTGGTGAAACTCGGCTGATTGATTAGTAAACGTCAACTTTTCTGATCTACGTATCTTTCTAACATTATCTTCATAGTCTTCTTTATCCTGCTGATATTTGGCTTCTGCCATTTTTATGCGGTTTTGATAATCAATTGTCTTTTCAAATTCGTCTTGTGGATGAATATTGCTCCGACTCGGAAGCGGCAGTTTTTCTATTTTATCCTCAACTTCATTTTTCACTTGCTGTCTAATATCTTCAATCTGACCATGAATTTCAGCTGCCTGATTCAATAATTGACTGATATCCATTGACTCTTCTTGTAGTGATTTCAGCTTTTTTCTTTCA
>CAZWGB010000109.1:0-2009 GCA_964633465.1 uncultured Woeseiaceae bacterium
AAGCCTTTTCTTTTTCAGATATTGTAGCGTATTTCTTAATAATCATAAGCCAAAAAAGAGTGACATAGTGAGTTAGTTGACGCCATTCGTCAAGCTTCACTAAATCAATTGATTGGTGTTCCCCACTATAGGTATCTAAAAACAGTTCGCTTTGGGATTCAGTCAAGGAATGATTTTCAAGAACGGTAGCCAAATCGAAATAAGGGTGATTTAAACTGGCATATTCCCAGTCCAGAATAAGCAGCCTCTTGCCATGGACTAAATTGGCAGAAATCAGATCGTTGTGACACACGACCCAATCGTCCTCATTAGTGGTAAGGCTTTCAAACAAATCAATACCCCGCTTTAGAAGGTTCCCGTCTGCATCATTCTTGAGTTCTTTTTCATAGTGCCTTATCTGATTCACAAATCGTGTTTTAAAATCGGGTAAGTGTAAGCGATGAATTGACCCGAGTATTTTGCCCAGTTCAACGAGCTTACCTCTAGTGCCAAGATCCGTTGGAGTGAGTGCCTCGCCTTCGAAGAAACGATAAATCAGGATGCCTCCCCGAGGATCAGAGTAGAGTGGTTCGGGGGAAAAGCCATAAGATTGAATACAATTCAACAGATGAAACTCAGCAGACCGGTCTAAACCAAGATAGCCTATGATTGGCTTATCAAGCCTCAAGACCGATGGAATGCCCTGATAGTCAATCAAATAAACCGTACTAATTGAGTCGTCTTGTAAAGTTTCTTTGACCACAACTTCACCTGGAACGCCTTTGATGATGTTGGTTAATTCAGCCATTGATGTTAGCATGCGATCGTTTCCAGGACCGGTAACCTATGACAATCATGAACAGGTAGAGAAAGAACAAAAGTGCAGTGAAATAGAGACCTCTGGAGATAAATAAATAAATGGAAATGGAGTCAATCACAAACCAGTAAATCCAGTTCTCTAGAACCTTGTTGGCAACCATGTAGGTAGTGAAGATAGCGCCCCAAGTCGTTAGTGCATCGAGAAAAGGCAATGCAGCTGTGGTGTATTTTTCCAACAACAAACCTGAAACATAGGCCAGGGTAAAAATCAGTGTAAGAACACCTGCATGTTTGGCTAGTTGCCAAGTCGTAACAGCTAGTTCCTGTTCGCTACTGTTCCTATTCAACCATTGATGCCAACCATAAATTCCCATTCCCACGTAAAAAATTTGCAACATGCCTTCCATGTACAAATTCGCTGAATACATAACATAAGTGTATAAACAGGAGCTAAGAATCCAGGCAATCCAACAAAGAATGTTCTGTTTTATTGCCAACGCCAAATACAGAAGCGCAAAGACAACAGCTATAATTTCCGGCAACTGCAGCAACAGTGAGTCAAAACGCATAACGGATTAAAACCCCCCAGTGCCTTGGATCGCCCTGCCTTTGATACAGCTGATTGGGAAAATGAGGCGGCTCGTTACCAAAATAAAATCCACGAACAGCAAAATATCGGTCAAACAGATTTCTAACCCAAACTTCATAAACCCAATTCTTTTGGCGATACCCCAGAGAAAGATTGACTAAAGTATAAGGCTTTGATTTTTCTGTGTGGCTGTCGGAGTAGTAAAAATCGCTTTTTCCAGACAAATCCATTGATAGGTGGAACTGCTCAGAAGCTTGCCATTTAATCCCGAAGCTATAACTTTTGGCAGGTGCGTGTGCCTGACGACGTCCCTCCAATTCAGGTCTGGATTGATGATGCTTGATCTTGGTTTTCAATAAACCCAGTGCCGCAAACAAGCTGATTTCAGCAGTAAGCTTAGCTTTTAGATTCAATTCTGTACCGTAATTTTTTCCCGAAGCAGCATTCTGAGTCAGATATTGAAAAGTGGTTGGGTTATTTGGGTCCAGTTGTTTGGATATAAGTACCTGTTGATTTTCCCTATCCGACCAAAATACAACCGCCTCAATCAAAAGATTGGAATTGGGGCTGAGCACGCTGGTGCCTATTTCATAATTCCATAAATATTCGGGATCGTAGATCA
>CAZWGB010000110.1:0-1928 GCA_964633465.1 uncultured Woeseiaceae bacterium
GATGGAATTGAAAGATAAGCCAACCGCAATTTTTGCAGCAAATGATGAAATGGCAAGCGGGGTTATGAAAATCATATTAGATAGTGGTTATGAAGTGCCTAAAGATTTCTCAATAGCTGGATTTGATGACACGCCTGTGAGTCAAATGCTGAATCCGACTTTGAGTACTATCAAACAACCACTAGAAAAAATGGGAGAACTTGCAGCAAAAAAATTAATTTCTGAACTAGAAGGGCTAGACTTTCTTGAGAATCAAAAGCCTATATCAAGCTTAATCATTAGAGAATCTATTTTAGAAAGATAATTCTTTTTAACAATTTTGCCATGATTATGATGAAAATAAGCAAACAGTTTTTTTGTATTTTAGTTCCATGTGTGGGATTGCTTTTCTCATCTGCGTTTTCTGAAGAGCATCAGAACAAGAGCTATGATTCACAAATTATCAACGGGGTTGAAACTGCAGTCATAGAGAGCGATATTTTTAGAGTCAATCAAGCTTCATATTGCCGAGAGCGATCCACCAGTGAGCGTGTTTTATGGTTTGAAGATTTCGAGGATGGAAATCTCAGTTCTCAGGATTGGCAATACGATGTTTCCAATGGATTTTTTGACAATGGTAAATTCATTTATGGTTGGGGCAATGGTGAATTGCAGTATTACAGAGATGCCAAAATTGGAAACGAAGACTTTACAAATGATAATTTGCTCATTGAAGATGGATACTTGAAAATACAGCCAATTTTTCACAAAAGACCCTTTCAAAAAGAATTTAACTACACCTCGGCAAGAATCAAGACTCAGGATCTCAGATCTTTCACTTATCCCTCGAGAATTACTTTTTGTTTTAGAGTCCCAACGGGCACAGGAGCCTGGCCTGCCTTTTGGTTAATGCCTAATTATAAGGTTCCGTGGCCCCAAGGAGGCGAGATAGATATCATGGAAGCAAGAGGCAGAATAACCAATATCGTTAGTTCTGCGTTTCATTTTGGTAATAGTTTCTTTGATAAAGATTTTGTAGTTCGGCAGGCTGTTATCCCGCCATCAGTCAAGTTTCAGGAAAAATTTCATTCAATCACCATGGAATGGAAGGAAGATAGTATAAAGATGTTTCTCGACTCAGAGACAAAACCATATATGTCAATACATCGAGATGAGGAAGTATTTGAACAGTATGGATATCCATTCAATAATCAGTATTATCTGATCATCAATGTGGCAGTTGGTGGCAAATACGATAACCATCAGAATGACCGATCAGCTTTTTGTCGAAACAAGGAATGCTCAAATAAAGCTGATCCAGATCAGCACAGATTCATTGTTGATTGGATTGAGTATGAGTCGATCTTACCCTAGAGTATGACATTAATGATGTAAAGAATTGGGTTTGAAAATGAGTAGACAAATAACACGTCGTGATTTCTGTAATGGTATAGCTATCGGCACGGGAATAAGTCTATTGAGCCCTATGGATTTATTTGGGCAAAACGTATTTACTATTCAAAACCCAGAACAACCCTTCACTTATTATCCTCCAACACTTACTGGAATGCGTGGCAATCACAAAGGTTCTTTTGAGATGGCTCATGCTTTGGCTTGGACTGGAGAAAAGCCCGCTAAATATGAAAAACTTGATGAAGAGTATGATCTTGTAATTGTTGGTGCAGGCATAAGTGGTCTTGCGACTGCTTGGTTTTATCAAAAAAAAATGGGTTCTGATGCACGCATTTTACTGTTAGATAATCATGATGATTTTGGCGGTCATGCAAAACGTAACGAATTTCATCAAGACGGACGTATGTTGTTGGGCATTGGTGGTTCAGTAAATTTAGAAAATCCAAAAAATTACAGTGAAGAATCAAAAGGCTTGCTCCAAGACTTAGGTATTGATTTAGATGCGATGAGGAATAATATAAATGATGATCATTATG
>CAZWGB010000111.1:0-1885 GCA_964633465.1 uncultured Woeseiaceae bacterium
ACCAAGATTGAAATGGCTTGCTGAAATACTTGAGTTACATTCACAATATCTTATCACAAATTAAGCAAAAATTTTATCGATCTTTTCTGCATTTCATGAATTCATCATCATTCTTAAACTCACAACAAAAGGAAGCCGTCACAACAACGCAAGGCCCTGTATTAATTCTTGCTGGTGCAGGTAGTGGTAAAACTCGCGTCATCATACAGCGCATTGCACATCTGATTCAAAATAAGCTGGTTCCTCCTCAGCAAATTTTAGCTGTCACTTTCACTAATAAAGCAGCTGAAGAAATGCGGGAACGCCTACAGGGAATACTCTCAGGAAAACAGAAAGGAGTACATTTAAGTACTTTCCATGCACTGGGAGTCAGTTTGCTTAGGAAATCTATTAATCACCTGGGATATCTCCCAAACTTCATTATTTACGATAAAAAAGATCAATTCTCAGTCATCAAAACCATCATGGAAGATCATGATTTTGACGATACAGGATTGATTGATGCTAAGTCAGTACACTTTGAAATCGGCCGGGCAAAGTCTATAGGGAATGGACCGGAAGTATTTCTTGATCAACAAGAATCACAACAAAAACAAATAATTGGAAAAATTTATCGTCACTATCAGAAAACGATGAAGGGCTGCAATGCCATTGATTTTGATGACATCCTCAACCTCACGCTGTCTCTTTATGATAAGTTCCCAGAGGTCATGGACTCTTTAACAGAACGTTTCCGATACATTATGGTTGATGAGTATCAGGACACAAATCGTATTCAGTACAAACTTTTGCGGCATCTCACAAAGCAGCACCGTAATCTCTGTGTGGTGGGTGACGATGATCAGTCAATTTACGGTTGGCGTGGTGCAGAAGTTAGAAATATTTTCGAATTTGAAGAGGACTTTCCGGAAGTAAAATTTATTCACCTCGAACAAAATTATCGTTCTACTCAACTTATTTTACAAGCCGCCAACCAGGTGATTTCCGAGAATACTCAGCGAATGCCCAAAAAGCTCTGGTCAGAAAAACAGGGTGGTGAAAAACTCGATTGGATTATGTCTGAAAATGAAGCAGAAGAAATGGAAGCAGTTACTAGACGTATTCGCACAAAAATATTGCAGCATGGTAGCAGATATTTAGACTTCTCAATCTTGTACCGTTCTAATTTTCAATCTCGTGCAGTTGAAGAAGCATTGCGGGAAGCAAAAATTCCGTATCGTCTAGTGGGTGGTATCAGTTTTTATGATCGACAAGAAATTCGTGACGCACTTTCTTACTTGAAGGTGATTTATAATACAAATGATGAAGTTAGTTTGCATCGAATTATAAACACACCTCGACGCGGAATTGGTAAAACAGCACTTGTGCAGGCCAATACATGCTGTCAGGAAATGCATCTGCCTTTGTTTAAGGTGATGGCAAGAGCCAGAAAATATCAGAGAATTCACAAAGTTTCAGCATTAACTATGGAATTGTTTACAGGAATCATCAACAGTTATCAGCAGCGTTTTGCTAATGAACCGTTGGGAGAAGTGTTCAAAGAATTGTTGGATGAGGTCGGCTACATCAGATTTCTTGAAACTCAAAGCGGGGAACCCAATCTGCGAAAGCGTCGGGTAGAGAATGTGTTGGAATTATTGCGTAGTATCCAGATGTATTCTGAGCAGAATCCCGAAGCCAGTCTTCAGCATTATTTAGAGCGGGTGACACTTTTTACTGGGAGTGACAGTGATACCGACGACAAGGCCAATCAGGTAGCGATCATGACTCTCCACAGTGCAAAAGGCTTGGAATTCCCTTTCGTGTTTATGATTGGCATGTCTGAAGGCGTTTTCCCGAATCAACGTTCGATCGATGAGGGTAGGGTAGAAGAGGAACGTCGTTT
>CAZWGB010000112.1:0-1840 GCA_964633465.1 uncultured Woeseiaceae bacterium
ATTCTCTGGCAACATTGCCAAAACCCAAGATGCCAATAATTAAATCAATGCTGTGACTAAAAAAAGCAGAGTGTATTGACTCAACTGCCTTTTTTGCATCATTCTGATTAACTACCGCAGAAATATTTTGTTCTGATGATCCTTGTGCTATTGCTTTCACATTAACTCCTGCATCAAATATTGCTTTAAAAAATCCTACAGCTATGCCTTTTGTGCCACTCATACCCGATCCAACAACCGCAATAATATTGCAATTGTTTTGCACTTGCAGATCCTGGAGATCTCCTGATGAAAATTCTTCTGTAAATTCTTTCCTTATTACATGCTCAACGAGGTTGGCCGATTCATTTTTTACTGCAAAGCAGATGGAATGTTCAGAACTTGCTTGGGTTATTAAAATGATTGAAATTTCTGCAGCTTGCAAACAATCATACAATCGATTTGTAGTCCCTGGGATACCAATCATACCTGTACCTTCTAGATTGATTAATGCAACATCATCAATACTAGTGATTCCTTTAACTGCTTGTTTCTTATTGTTTGCAGCTGAAATCTCTGTTCCCAATGAATTTGGGTTGAAAGTATTTCTGATAAAGATAGGAATATTTTTTTTAATCAAGGGTGACATCATTTTTGGATGAATTACTTTTGCCCCAAAATAAGCCAGCTCAGCTGCTTCATCATAAGACATCTGACTGATAATTTTTGCTCCAGAAACTTGGTCTGGATCGCCGGTCATGACCCCATCGACATCCGTCCAAATTGTCACTGATTCTGCATTTGACAATGAGGCAATTATTGAAGCGGAGAAATCACTTCCATTCCTGCCAAGTGTTGTAGGATTTGTGTCTAGATCTGTTGCTAAAAATCCTCCTATAACGAAGATTCCGGTTGTATTATTGTTCTCTTTTTCATAACCCAGCTTACTTTTACTCCAATCCACAATTGGTCCCATGTCGCCGTGAGAAACATTTATGATCTTGTATGCATTGAGCTCATGGATCTCTCTCTTAAGAGGATCTTGGGAATTGTTTTCTGCTAAGAAACCGATTAATAACCTTGATGACCAAACCTCACCAAAACCTATTATAATGCTTGTTTCTGCATGACTAAGTTGGCCTGATTCTAGTGAAGCAAAAATTTGCTCTATTCTCCTAATGTCTAGTGCAAAACTATCTTCTAGGCTTTTGATTGATTCTGGGTTTTTTATCAACTTCTTTATAGTTTGCTGATAGAGGGTCATAAATGGTTTAATCGCTTCCAAATTTTTGGTTTGCAACACTTCAAACAAAGAGTCGGTCACTCCAGCCATTGCCGAGACTACAACAATAAGATTTGAATAAGCATTCTGATGAATCAATGCACATACCCGTTCTAGGCATGTTCCATCTGCCAAACTGGTTCCGCC
This sequence comes from uncultured Woeseiaceae bacterium, assembly GCA_964633465.1. Classification (GTDB taxonomy): domain Bacteria; phylum Pseudomonadota; class Gammaproteobacteria; order Steroidobacterales; family UBA11654; genus DTSX01. The sequence continues at coordinate 1,409 of CAZWGB010000112.1, forward strand.
AAATTTATATACTTGACAATTCTTTTCTTTCATTTTTTCTTTCAAAATTAAAAAAGTTGCCCATGATACTCTTTTCCCTAAAAATTTACATGTCAAAAGATGGATCTCTAAGTGTGGCTATATTGGGTCATTTATATCAAAATAACAATAATACATGGAACCACAACCCTATTGAGGCTTAGTTATTAATAAATTAATAGCATTAGAACAAGCATGAAATTAACAGCATCTGAATTTACTAAATGGCCCAACAAGGCGATTACCTTATTGGGTATGTCAGGTATTGGTAAAACAACCCTTGCGAATAAACTTCCCAAATCTACATGGTTTCATTATTCAGGTGACTATAGAATTGGCACCAAATATCTTGAAGAACCTATTTTAGACAATATTAAAGAAAGAGCCATGGAAGTTTCTTTTCTAAAAGATCTT
>CAZWGB010000113.1:0-1743 GCA_964633465.1 uncultured Woeseiaceae bacterium
AATCCTTGGAGAATTCAAAGGTTGGTCCGGCTATACAAAATTTCAATTGGAGAATGGCCAGATATGGCAACAATCCAGTGAGGGCTTACTAATCGTTAGAATTAACAATCCAACAGTGATTATTAAAAAAAGTTTTTTTGGCACCTACAATCTCAATGTTGAAGGTGTTAACTCAACCATAAAAGTAAGAAGAATTCAGTAAAGATACCCTGAAGATTGTGGATGTATAAATGTCTTACTTAATTATATTTGGTGTTATTCTCATTGTTCTGGTCGGGCCTAGCTTGTGGGTTAAAGGGACCATGAGAAAATACAGCCAGCCAGACGATCGTTACCCATTTACCGGTGCTGTGTTTGCTGGCAAGTTATTGAAGGCACTGAATATAAAAGACATCAAAATTGAATCCACTGAGATTGGCGATCATTACGACCCCATTGCAAGGGCAGTTCGTTTAACTGCTGATAAACACGATTCCAAGTCATTAACAGCCATTACCATTGCAGCCCATGAAGTGGGCCATGCGCATCAACATGCAACCGGTTACAGGCCTTTAAAATTACGCACGCTTCTTGTTAAAACCATGGCACCTGCAGAACGGTTTGGAGCTCTCATTTTGATGACAGCGCCATTCATAGCACTGATAACCAGAGTTCCAGGGCCTGGATTGTTGATGTTTTTGGGTGGCTTGTTGACTCTGGGTCTAGGCGCTGTGGTTCATATGATTACCTTGCCGACCGAATTGAATGCAAGCTTTGGTAGAGCTTTGCCGATGCTGGAAGAAGGCAATATTCTCAAGGAAGGGGATGAGGTTCATGCCAGAAGACTATTAACCGCTGCAGCTTGCACCTACGTGGCAGCATCTTTGATGAGTTTGATCAATATTGCAAGATGGTGGACCATTCTTAGAAAAGGTCCGCTTTAATCAGTTGTCCCTAGAACCAATTTATCACCTGCTTTCAAACTTAATTTTTCTGCAACACCTGCCTTTAGTTCAAGTACCCACTTGACCTTATAAATTGATGGAATGCTCTGCAAAGAGAGAGGTTTCGCCTCTTGATGAACATGAGCAATGGTGCCATCAACCTTTATAAATACTATATCAAGACTTATGACAGTGTTTTTCATCCACATTGATACATATCTCGGTGGTCTAAAGACAAATAACATACCTTCGTTTTCGGGTAAATCAGTCACATGCGTGAGTCCGTGAGTTCTTTTTTTGGGGGTATCCGCTATATAGACTTTGATGACAACAGATTCAAGAATGTTATTTGTCAATGGTAAGACTTTTTTAATTGTTACCAGCTCTTGCTTCCAACCCACCAATTGTTCAGGAGTTGAGTTTTCTGCTTGTACAGAGGAAAAGCAGATTACTGCAAAGACCAGCATTGATGCATGGAGGAGGTATTTTATTCGATTAGTAAACCACATAGGTAAATATCTTAAACGCAATTTGAACTTTGTAGTAGCCTAGTAGCTAATAGATGGAGTAGCAATAAATCAGTGAAACAGCATTATCTTTTAACTTTTGACTTCAAGTTAACACCCATGGAGCATTCTGATTTGGCGATCTTGTATTTTGGTGTCGGAGATTCACCATTCGGTCCCTGGTGCATCGCTTGGGATAACTTGGGTTTAGTCTATTCAAATATGATGCTAGGCGATCAAGAAAGACACATCAGGGAACTGAAAAAGATTTTTTCTTTAACTGAATGTGTAACCAACAACGAACAAGCAGCAGA
>CAZWGB010000114.1:0-1723 GCA_964633465.1 uncultured Woeseiaceae bacterium
AACCTCTGTTGGTCTTAGCGATGGACTTAATAAAATTGGGAAACAAAGTACAGTATGTCTCCGTGAACCCAGTCTTGGTCCAAGCTTTGGTATGAAAGGTGGGGCCGCAGGTGGTGGATATGCACAAGTAGTGCCCATGGAAAACATTAATCTGCATTTTACTGGTGATTTTCATGCAATTACCTCAGCCAACAATCTTTTAGCCTCTTTAATTGATAATCACATTTATTGGGGCAACAAACTTGGAATTGATGTGAGGAGAGTTACCTTGAGAAGATGTGTGGATTTAAACGATAGGGCTTTAAGAGAAATTACGGCAAATTTGGGAGGAGTAGCAAATGGCTATCCCCGACAAGATGGTTTTAATATAACTGTTGCATCAGAAGTTATGGCAATATTTTGTCTGGCTAATGATTTACAAGATTTGGAAAGACGACTTGGCAATATCACTATTGCTTACACAAGAGAAAAAAAGCCAATTCATGCAAAAGATTTGAAGGCTGAGGGCCCTATGACAGTTTTACTTAAAGAAGCGTTAATGCCAAATTTAGTACAAACTTTGGAAAACAATCCTGCCATTATTCATGGAGGTCCTTTTGCTAATATTGCACATGGCTGTAATAGTGTCATTGCAACCAAAACGTGCCTTCAACTATCTGATTATGTAATTACTGAAGCTGGTTTTGGCGCAGATCTAGGAGCAGAAAAATTTTTAGATATTAAATGCCGTAAGGCTAATCTAACCCCAAACGCCGTCGTATTAGTGGCAACTATTCGTGCACTTAAAATGCATGGAGGTGTAGCAAAGGAGGATTTAAGCAATGAAAATATTGAAGCGGTAAAATCTGGGATGTCTAATTTAAAACGTCACGTATCTAATATTAAAAAATTTGACCTACCGGTGGTCATAGCAATTAATCATTTTGTAGCTGACACAGACAATGAAATGCAAGCACTCCAAGACGAATGTCAAAGCATTGGAGTGGAGGCTATTCCTTGTCATCATTGGGCCAAAGGTGGTGCAGGGGCTACTGAACTTGCAGTGAAGGTTGTTGAACTTGCAGAGAAACCTGAAGCATTTAAATTTTTATATAATGATGATATTTCTCTTTTTGAAAAAATAACAACAATAGCCAAAGAAATTTATGATGCGGATGAAGTCATAGCTGACTCAAAAATACGTGGTCAATTGAAACAATTTGAAGACAATGGGTACGGTAAGTTTCCGATTTGTGTTGCCAAAACACAATATAGTTTTTCAACTGATCCAAGTTTAAAAGGCGCTCCTTCCAATCACAGTATACCAATCAGAGAAGTACGTTTATCAAGTGGAGCAGAATTCATTGTAGTTGTGTGTGGAGAAATAATGACAATGCCTGGCCTACCAAGTGTTCCTGCGGCAAATTCTATTTGCCTCAATGACAATGGAGAAATTGAAGGTCTTTTCTAAAACTGTTATAGATCTTCATAATTCTATAACATATGCACAAGAAGCCAAAAAAATATTCGGTATTTTCGCTCTTTAAAAACGCTTTATCCTATCACGAAAATTGGCAACCAGTATGGCGCTCGCCAATGCCAAAAAATGAATATGATGCTATCATCATAGGCGGTGGAGGCCATGGCTTAACAACTGCATACTATCTCGCTAAAAATCATGGCCTTACAAATATAGCAGTTGTTGAAAAAGGTTGGATTGGTGGAGGTAATACAGGAAGAAACA
>CAZWGB010000115.1:0-1571 GCA_964633465.1 uncultured Woeseiaceae bacterium
CTCTAGAAACAAGGCAAGCAAAAGGGCTGTATTTTGCTGGCCAAATCAACGGAACAACCGGATATGAGGAAGCCGCTGCCCAAGGCGTTTTGGCAGGCATCAATGCTGGTCTTGGGTTGCAAAACAACGAGCCCTGGGTCCCGGGGAGAGAAGAAGCATACATTGGTGTTTTGTCTGATGATTTAGTAACCAGAGGCACCAATGAGCCCTACAGAATGTTCACAAGCAGGGCAGAGCATAGATTGCTTTTAAGGGAAGACAACGCCGACAGCCGGCTAACACCAAAAGGGCGTGAGCTTGGGATTATTGGCGACTATCGGTGGAAAATTTTCTGTGAAAAAAGAAACACGGTTGAGAAAGAGAAGCAACGACTGGCAGGCATTTTCGTTCCGACTAAAACAATCCAGAAGCTAGACAATAGCTCCAAACAAAAAACAACTGAAAAAACAGCATATGAATTATTAAAGCGGCCTAGTGTGAATTATGCCAAGCTCGTCAGCTTGCCGGGGGTTGGCAAAAGAAAGAACCATAACGCGGAAAAGACCTTTGTTAAAGAACAAATAAACGAGCAAATAGAAACAGACGCAAAATATGAAGGGTATCTTTTTAGACAAAAAAAAGAAGTTGAAAGGCAAAAAGCATATAAAAACACACCCTTGCCAGAAGACATAAATTATTCTGGTCTGTCGGGGCTTTCTAACGAAGCAAAACAAAAACTTAAGGAGTTTGCCCCAGAAACCATAGGTCAAGCAGCAAGAATCCAAGGGGTTACGCCAGCAACATTGTCGGTCCTTCTTGTGCACTTAAAAAAACGCAACCTAAAAAAAGCAGAAGGCCTATGAGACTTAAAGTTCTCGCATTAGGCTTGCTGATGTTTGTTTTTGGCTGCGGCAAAAAACAGGAAATAGACTGCATTGTTGGCAACCAAGATGTAATTGTTGGCGGCGAAACAGGACAAGAGCTTTCATCAACCCAGGTGTTTAGAAAAAACAACGGCACAGAGCCAGGAACCCTGGACCCCCACCGAGCAGAGGGCGTGCCAGCCTCAAATGTATTGAGAGATCTTTTTGAGGGCTTGGTTATGGAGGATCCGTCTGGGCGGTATATTCCTGGAGCTGCTGAATCATGGACGCTTGCTAAAGATGCTAAAACATATGTTTTTACAATGCGTCAAAACGGCAAATGGAGCAACGGAGACGCTGTAACGGCAGACGACTTTGTCTATGGTCTGCGCAGGAGCGTTGACCCATCAACACTGTCAAATTACTCAAGCATGCTGTATCCAATCAAAAATGCCAGAGACATTGTGTTGGGAATAAAAGACCCTGAAACGCTCGGGGTTAGGTCAGAAGGGCCCAAAACACTGGTTATTGAGCTTGAGGAGCCAACGCCCTACTTTTTGAGCTTGTTGACACACTCAACCACCTATGCGGCACACCGACCAACCGTCGAAAAATTTGGTTCCCAGTTTACAAGGCCGGGCAACCTGGTGGGCAATGGCGCGTTTAGACTGGAGGAGTGGAGGGTGCAGTCACACATAAAGCTGGTGAGAAACACAGAGTATTGGGACA
>CAZWGB010000116.1:0-1509 GCA_964633465.1 uncultured Woeseiaceae bacterium
AACACACCAGAAACCCAAGAGTGGACCCTATGTTAATTGCCATATAAAAAATCGTATAGCCTGATTCCCTCCTTTTATCGTCATCTTTGTAGAGTTTTCCGACAATGGTGGAGATGTTTCCTTTTAATAAGCCGGTTCCCAAAACAACAAAAATAAGACCTAAGAAAAACGTCTGCTCAATTGGAATAGCCAAAGTAAAATGACCAAGGGCAATAATCATCGCTCCATATAAAACAGCTTTTTGATGCCCTAAAATATTGTCAGCAAGCCAGCCGCCGGGGACAACCATAAAGTAAACCATGCCTACATAAATGCCGTAAATGGCCTGGGCTTCGATTTGCGACCATCCCAGTCCCGGGTTGAACTCTGTAATGGCACCGGTCATATAGAGAACCAGAAGAGCACGCATGCCATAGTAAGACATTCTTTCCCACATCTCCGTCAGAAAAAGTGTCCTCAAGCCAATTGGGTGTCCTAAAAATCCTGTGTCAGTATTATCATTTGAAACGGTCGATTCGCTCATTCGTCAGCCCCTTCTTTTTTGTTTGTTAGTATTTTAGACAATAGAATGCCGCACTCATAGAGTAAATAAACAGGTACAGCTAATAATGTTTGAGAAATTACGTCTGGCGGTGTTATCAGCATGCCGATAATAAAGGCGCCCAAAAAAACGTACGCTCTGTTTTTTGCGAGAGTTTCCACTGAAGTTAAACCCGACCAAACCAAAACAACCGTTGCAATCGGCACCTCAAATGCAATACCAAATGCAAAAAATAGAACCAACACGAAATCCAGGTAGCTGGCGATGTCAGTCATTACCGCAACCCCAGCAGGCGCAGCGGAGGTGAAAAAAGCAAACATTAAAGGAAAAACAACAAAGTAAGCGAACACAGTTCCACAGTAAAACAAGACAATGCTGGACAGTAATAGCGGTATCGCAAATCGTTTTTCCTTCTTGTACAGTCCAGGGGCAGTAAACCCCCAAACTTGATACAAAACAACAGGCATGCTCAAAAACAATGCCGCAAACATGGTTGTCTTGAAAGGGGTTAAAAAAGGAGAGGCCACTTGCGTCGCTATCATCGTCGAGCCTTCTGGGAGCTGCTCCATTAAAGGCAGGGCAATGCTTCTAAAAATAAAATCAGAGAAAGGAGCAAGGATCAAAAAAACAACCAGAATGGAAGCACCCATCTTCAGCAAGCGGGAACGCAACTCAATCAAGTGGGAGAGCAGTGTTTCTTCCTTGAGTTCTTCTTCAGTTTCCATTGTTGAGATTGATATAAAAAAATAAAACGGTTCTTGTTAATCGTCTTCAGGATTTTCTGCTTCAGCCAAAGGCAACTCTTCCTGGGAGGGCTTTGAAGGAGGCTTTGTTTTTTTAGGGGTCATGGGTCTTTTGGGTTCAAGCTCTATTTCTTGTCTCATTTGTCTGGAAAAAGAGTTCACCAAAGTACGTGCTTTGCCGATGTAGTTGCCGATTTTTAAGGCTACAGCTGGCAGTTTGTTGGG